>JBJTAA010000343.1:0-9265 GCA_046090525.1 Planctomycetota bacterium | reverse complement strand
CCCGATCCCGAGGAGATCGAGCGGCTGGTGACCGAGCGGACGCGGGCGATCGTCGTCATCAACCCCAACAATCCGAGCGGGGCCGTCTATCCGCGGGAGGTGCTCGAGGCGCTCGCCGGCATCGCGGAGCGGCGTCACCTCGTGCTCTGCGCCGACGAGATCTACGACGAGATGCTCTACGACGGCGCCGAGTTCACGCCCCTGGCCACGCTCGCCCGCCACACGCTGTGCCTGACCTTCTCCGGCCTCAGCAAGGTCTACCGGGCCTGTGGGCTGCGGGTGGGCTGGCTCGTGTTCTCGGGGGAGCGGGAGCATGCCCGCGACTACATCCAGGCGGTGGAGCTGCTCGCGTCGCTGCGGCTCTGCTCCAACGTGCCCGGGCAGTTCGCGGTGCAGACCGCCCTCGGCGGCCACCAGTCGATCTTCGAGTTGACCCGGCCCGGCGGCCGGCTCCATGCCACGCGGGCGGCGCTGCTCGCGGCCATGCGGAAGAGCCGCTGGCTCTCGCTCGAGCCGGCGCCGTCCGGGGCGATGTACGGCTTCATCCGGGTCCATGCCGAGCGGCTGCCGGGGGGCGTCGCGGCCTTCGACGACCAGGCCTTCGCGCTCGATCTGCTCGAGCGGAAGCACGTGCTCGTGGCCCCGGGATCGAGCTTCAACGTCCCCTACCGCGACCACTTCCGCGTCACCTTCCTGCCCGATGCCGACCAGATGGCCGACGTCTGCGGCCGGATCGAGTCGCTGCTGGACGAGTACGCCGTGCCGCCGTCATAGGGACGAGTACGCCCCAACGCCAAACGGAATGGCGTGCATCATCCCCCCGGCTCGCGCCGGGGGGCTTCTATGGGGCTCGTGTGTGGCCGTCATCCAAGCCCCCTCGCGCAGGCAAGGGAGACGACGCCTGCCATCCCGTTTGCCTGTGCATCCTCTATCATGGAGGCGTCCGCAGCGTTGCCCGAAGCAGGTCGTTCAGTCCATGCTCCCGTCGCCCCCCGCCGCCTCATCGAGCCCGCCCACCCGCCCGCTCTCGGCCTGGCTCGCCGGCCGCATCGACTGGCCGGGCTATGCGGCACTCGCCGAGCGACTCGCGGGCGAAGCGGCCCGGCCCGCGGGCCGCCATCCCACGCTCGTCGTCTTCGAACTCGCGCCGTGCATCACGATCGGCCGGCGGGGGTCGCGGATCGACGTGGCGATCGACGACGACGAGCTGCGGTCGCGGCAGCTTCCGGTTCGGTTCACCGGCCGCGGGGGCGGGGCGGTGGTCCACGGTCCGGGGCAGGTCTGCGTGTCGCTCTTCGCGGCGCTCGCCGACCTCGGCCTCGGGCCGCATGACGTGGGGGCCGTCCTCCAACGCTTCGAGGCGGGGCTCGCCGCGGCGCTGCGAGCCCTGAAGGCCGGGCCGATTCGGCATCCCGGAAGCCACGGCATCTTCGGCCGCACCGGGCTCCTGGCCGCCGTGGGCGTGGCCGTCCGCCGCGGCGCCGTGGCCCACGGCGCGTTCGTGAACGTCTCCCCCGCCCTCGACCTGCACCACCGCGTCACGACGCTGCGGCTGCCGCTTCCCGAGGGGGGCGTGAAGCCCGTCACGATGGGCTCGGTCGAGGCCGACATCCAGCGGATGGTGCGGCTGCCGGATGCCCGCACCGCGCTCGTGCAGCATCTGGCCGACGCCTTCGGCTTCGAACAGACCCACATCCAGTCCGGGTTCCCCGTGGTGCCTCCCGCCGCGGGCCCCGCCCACCCCGAGTTCATCAGCCGTGTCGGATAACGCGATCGTTCCTGCCGGGTCGTTGCCGATCGTCTCGCTCGACGAGCCAGCCCCGCCCCCTCCGGTCCGCCGCCTGCCACCGTGGCTGCGGCAAAACCTCGCCCCCGGCGGCGGCCACGGCGAGACGGCCTCGCTCATCGCCGAACTCGGCCTCGAGACGGTCTGCTCCTCGGCCAAGTGCCCCAATCGCCTCGAGTGCTGGTCGCAGCGGACGGCCACCTTCATGATCCTGGGCAACGTCTGCACCCGTCCCTGTGGCTTTTGCTCCGTGCCCCGCGGCAAGACGGAGGCGCTCGAGGGAGACGAGCCCGAGCGGGTGGCCGAGGCGGCGAAGCGGCTGGGCCTCGCCCACGTCGTGATCACGAGCGTCACCCGCGACGACCTTCCCGACGGCGGCGCCGAGCACTTCCGGCGGACGGTCGAGGCGGTACGGGCGGCGACCGGCGCCATGATCGAGGTGCTCGTGCCCGATTTTCTGGGCAAGGAGGGGGCCCTCGAAACGCTGATGCAAGCCCGGCCCGAGGTCTTCAACCACAACACGGAGACGGTGCCGCGGCTCTACCGCACCGTCCGCGGCCGCAAGAGCGTCTACGCCTGGACGCTCGAACTGCTCGCCCGCGCCAAGCGGCTCGTGCCGGAGGTCAAGACGAAGAGCGGCCTGATGCTCGGCCTGGGCGAGACCCGGGAGGAGTTGCTCGACGTGTTCGCCGATCTCCTCGAGCACGGCGTCGATTACCTCACGCTCGGCCAATACCTCCAGCCAACGGCCGAGTCACTGCCCGTGGACCGCTACGTGCCGCCGGAGGAGTTCGACGAACTCGGCGCCATCGCCCGCCGGATGGGCTTCCGCAAGGTGGCCAGCGGGCCGCTGGTGCGGTCGAGTTACCACGCCCGTGACATGGCCGAGGACGGCGGTGGCCACCCGCGGCCGCTCGAGGCGACCATGCCGGTGGCCCGGCTCGCCGGGGCATGAGCGGGGCCGAACGGGCGCACGCCCGATCGCCCGGGGAGCCGGCCGACGCCTGGATCGTGGAGGCGTCCGTCGACGCACGTGTCGGCCTGCCCGGTGGCGAGATGCTCGACCGCGACGACCTCCACGCCTGGATGTGGGAGAGGGCCGACGGACTCGTGGGCATCGACGAGGGGAACGTGTCGGTGGACGAGGCGGCCAGGCACGGCCTGACGCCGACGCCGCGGGTCATCGACGCGGCCGCGGCACCGGCGGAGCGCGACTGGGTGGCGGGGCTGCCCGTCGCCCGCGTCGCCTGGTGGTTCGATGACGAGGCCTCCGCCCGCGCGGCCGCGGCGCTCGTCGCCACGATCACGGGGTGCCGCGTGGTCCGGGTCGGGGCCGAATGCACGACCGATCACGAGGCGGCCGCCCGGGCGGCCTTCGGCCCCGTTGCCGTGGCTGGTTTCGGCACCGTGCGACCGGCGTGGGAGGCGGGGCTCGCCGGCCGCGCGAGCGACGGTGCGGTGACCATCTTCGTCGAGCCGGGATCGGGCTTCGGCACCGGTCTCCACGAGACGACGCAGCTCTGCCTCGCGGCGCTCGCCGAGTGGCATCGCCGCGGAAGCCGGCTCGGACGCATCCTCGACTTCGGCAGCGGCTCGGGAATCCTCGGGATCGCCGCCGCCGTCTGTGGGGCCGACCACGTCGCTGCGATCGAGATCGATGACCGCGTGCACGACGCGATCCGCGCGAACGCCCGGCGCAACGGCGTCGCGACACGGGTCCAGGTGAGGGCGACGCTCGGGCTCGACGCGGGCCCATACGACCTCGTGGTCGCGAACATCGTGGCCCCGGTCCTGGCAGAGCATGCCGACGACCTGTGCCGCAGGGTCACCCCGCGCGGCGGCGGCCTCGTGCTCTCGGGACTCACCGCCCACGACGCGCCGGCCGTGGCGGCCCGCTACGCCGAACGGCTCGGCCACGAGCCGCAGATCCGGGAGCGGGGCGACTGGCGGTGCCTGGTGTTCACCCGCCCCTGAGCGGCCGACCCCGGCTCAGGTCGCCTCGCCCTCCTCGAGCCCGTGCTCGAGGAGCTTCTTGCGGAGGGTGTTGCGGTTGATGCCCAGCCGCGCGGCCGCCTTGAGCTGCACGCCGCCGCAGGCCGCGAGCATCTGGGCGATCAGTTCCCGCTCCACGCGGCTCACGACGCGGTCGAACAGGGCGTCGTCGCCGGCCGGCGCGGTGGCCAGCCCCTGCTCCACGAGCTCGCGGGCCAGGCTGTCGAGGTCGCCGCCCCGGCCCGGCAGCGCGGGAGCCTCGCGGCCGCCCCGGATGGCCGGTGGCAGGAGGTCGCAGGTGATCTCGTCCCCGGGCGCCATCACGACGCACCGCTCGACCACGTTCTGCAGTTCGCGCACGTTGCCGGGCCAGTGGTAGCGGACGAGCGCCTCGAGCGCGTCCTTCTGGATGTGGAGCACGTAGCGGTCGTTCTGCTCGTTGTAGATGTTCAGGAAGTGCGTGACCAACAGGGGGATGTCCTCCCGGCGGGCCCGCAGCGGAGGGAGCACGATCGGCACCACGTTGAGCCGGTAGTAGAGGTCCTCGCGGAAGTTCTCCTTGGCCACCTCGTCGAGCAGGTCGCGGTTGCTGGCGGCGATCACGCGGGTGTCGACGCGGATCGTCTCGGTGTCGCCCACCCGCTCGAACTCCCGCTCCTGGAGCACCCGCAGGAGCTTCACCTGGAGCTTCGGGGTCGTGGAGTTGATCTCGTCCAGGAAGATCGTGCCGGTGTGGGCGGCTTCGAAGCGGCCGGCGCGGTTGGCCACCGCGCCGGTGAAGGCCCCGCGCACGTGGCCGAAGAGTTCGCTCTCGAGCAGGCTCTCCGAGAGGGCGCCGCAGTTCACCCGCACGAACGGTCCGCTGCCGCGCGGGGAGAGTTCGTGGATCGCCTTGGCGATCAGCTCCTTTCCGGTGCCCGTCTCGCCCAGGAGGAGCACCGAGGCGTTCGAGGCCGCCACCCGCCGCGTGGTGGCGTAGACCTCGAGCATCGCCGGGCTCGCACCGATCAGCCCCACGATCGGGGCGGTCGGCGGCTCGTCACCATCGGGGGTGGAGGGGCGCAGCATCGGCGGGGGAAATCGGGTTCTTCCTGCCCGCCGCCTCGAGTACATCCAGGATGTCGCCGGCCGCACGGCGGGCCGTGTCGTCGGCCGGCCGATTGTACCTTCCGTAGGCGGCGAGCATCTGCCGGCTGTCGAGCAGGATGCCCCACCGCTCCACACTCGCCTCGAAGGCCGATTTGGCCACGAGGTGGGCCGCCTCCGGCAGGTCGGCGCGGGCGGCTTCCTGCTCGAGGGCTCCCTGGGCCTCGGCCCGCCCGATCGACGCCAGGAGCGATGCGGCCGGGGCGTGGAGTTCCTCTCTCAGGAGGGCGATTTGCGCCGTCTCGAGCGCGGGCGACACGTCCTGCCCGCGGCGGCCGAGGCGGGCCAGGAGCGTGAGCGCCTCGCGGGCCCGCGCGAGCCTGACCGCGGCGGCCGTGTTGCGGCTCGTGGGATCGACGGCCGCCGGGCCGGCGGCCTGCGCCAGGAGGTCGGGGAAGCGGGCCGGCAGCGACTCGGCCCCGGTCGCGGGATCGAGCACCGGCTCGAACACGCTGTCGAGGCGGTCGATGATCGCCACACGGTCGAGGTCGCAGAAGGCGAGGATCGTACGGGTGAGATACTTCCCGCGGCCGTCGTCGTCGAGCGGATCGACCACCACGAGCACGGCGGGGATGTCGCCCAGGCCCTGCTGCTGGAGGAACTGCGTCGTCTCGAGCGCCGTGGGCTTCACGAGCCGGGCCGCGAGGATCACGAGTACCGTGTCGGCGCTGCCGCGGGCCGCGAAGATCGCCTGCCGCCCCGTCGAGACGCGGACGGGTTCGTAGCCGAAGCGCGACACGCCCGCGGCCAGTTCGTGGGCCACCCCGAGGTCGGGATGGGCCACGATCACGCGATCGGCTCCGGTGCTCGTGGCCGCGTAGAGCAGCGTCTCGAGGACGCGGCTCGAGCCGTGGTAGGGCGGATCACCCGCGGCCAGCACGAGCGCCCGGGCGGCGGCGAACTGGAGGGCGATGTCGGGCACGGCCAGCGCCCGCACGAGCCCCTCGCGGACGGCGGGGGGCAGCGTGCCCGGCGTGCCCGCCAAGCCTGCGGCCGAACCGCTCTCGGGCACAAGCGCGGTTGTGGCGGCCGCCGCGGCCTGCCATAGGCCTCGCTCCACCGCCTGTTCGAACACCCGGCCGGCCGTCTCCACCGAAAATCCGCCGGGGCCGGAGAGCGCCTCGCGGACCGCCTGGGGCGGCACCCGCTCGAGCACCGTCAGCGGGTCGCCGCCGGTCACGAGCAGGGCCTCGAGTCGGGCGAGGAGCACGAGATCCACCGTCGCCTCGTCGTCGACGGCGAGGGCCTGAAGATCGCGGGCCAGATGCATCGCCTCGCGGGCCCGCGCCACCCGCGGCGGCGCCGCCACCGGATCGAACGAGCCGGTTTGCGGATTCCAGAAGCGGCGATCCACCGTGCCGCTGACGGTGCCACCGAAGGCCGAGGCCGCCTGGGCCGGCTTCTCGACCGGCTCGAGCGACAGGTGATCGACGAACGGCAGGCCGGTCGGCATCAGCAATCGATCCAGCCGGGCCGCGAGCACCTCGGTCGCCATGGTCCGTGTGGGCACTGCCACCGCCGTCCGGCCGCGGGCCGAGGCCCGCGCCTCGAGGAACCGCTTGGCCGCAGCGCGGGCCGCCAGCGGTGTGCCGGGCACGAGCGCCGGCGCCAGGAGTGCGTGTTCGACATCGGCGGCATCCGCGGCCCGCAGGGCCTCGATCACGGCGGCCCACTGGGTGGGATCCCCCGTGCCGAGCCAGTCGAGGAGCGGCTGCCTGGCCTCCGGCCCGAGCCGCGCGACGAGCCCACGGGCCACATCGCGGGCCGGCCCCGGCTCTCGGGCCGGGTCGAGCAGCGGCACGAGCGCAGGCAGGGCGTCGATGCCGGCCCTGGAGAGTCGTTCCGCGGCGGCCCGGCGGGCTGCGAGGTCGGGGCTCGCCAGGTCGTCCGCCGCCTGGCCGAGGATCCCGGAATCGCGCCGCCGCGCACGGCCGGCCTCCAGGATCCTCCGCACGAGCCGGCTGGCGGCTCGCTGACGGGGCAGCATCGCGCGATCGAGCCGCAGGAGCGACGCCTCGTCGGTCGAGTCGGCGAGATCGGCGAGCAGGTCGGGGCCGGCCGCGCCGGCCTCGTCGGCGAGGCTGGCGACCCGGGCCAGGTACCGCTCGGCGGCGGCGAGTGCCTCCACGTCGGCCGCCTTGATAGCCGCGTCCAGCAGCGCCCCGGGCGTGGCCGCGTCCGGCAGGCCGAGCGAGGCGTCGAGCGAATCGACCACCGCCCGCTGGATCGGGTCGAGCGGGGGCTCCGCCCGGCCGGCCGCCGCCAGGCACTCGGCCAGCATCACCGCCCCCGCGACGGTTCCTCCGCAGGCTCTCGCCATCACCACGTCCGCCGGCCAGTTGGTCAGCCGGCGACGACGTCCAGCCGCCGCCGCCAGGCGTCAATCTGGTCGGCCACCGACGCCGGGCCGGTGGAGCCGAAGCTCTGCATCCGCTCAACTGCCCGGGAGGCGCCCAATGCCCCGCGCAGACCGGCGTTCCAACCGGCATATTCCCGCGAGATTTCCTCGTCGGAAAGCTCCGCCAGGGAGACCCCGCGGGTCATCGCCCGCCGGACCAGGTGGCCCACGATTTCGTGGGCCGTCCGCTGCGGCACGCCCTGGGCGATCAGGGCCTCCATCAGGCTGGTCGCGTCGAGGTGGCCCCCGGCTATCGAGGCCGCCACCCGCCGGCGGTCGAACTTCGTGCCTTCCACCAGCGGCGCCGCCACGCCGAGCACCGCCTCGAGCGTGTCGATGGAGTCGAAGATCGCCTCCTTGTCCTCCTGCAGGTCGCGGTTGTAGGCCGTGGGCAGCCCCTTCAAGAGGACGAGCAGCGCCTGCAGATTCCCCACCAGCCGCGCCGACTTGCCGCGGACGAGCTCGAGCACGTCGGGATTGATCTTCTGCGGCATGATCGAGCTGCCCGTGCAGAAGCCCTCGGGCAGCAGGATGAACCCGAACTCGTGCGTGCTCCAGATGATCCACTCCTCCGCCCACTGCGAGAGGTGCACGCCCGCGAGCGCCACGACGAACGCGAGTTCGCAGACGAAGTCGCGATCACTCGCAGCGTCGAGGCTGTTGGCGGCGACCGCCCCGAAGCCGAGCGCCTGCCGCACGTGGTCGCGGTCGATGGGCAGGCTCGTGCCGGCCCGCGCCCCCGAGCCCAGCGGCAGGACATTCGTCCGCCGGCGGCAGTCGGCCAGCCGGTCGCGATCGCGATGCAACTTCTCGCACCAGGCGAGCAGCTGATGGGCGGCGAGCACCGGCTGCGCCCGCCGCAGGTGCGTGTAGCCGGGAATCACCAGGTCCCGCTCCCGCTCCGCGAGCGTTAGGAACGCCCGCTGGAGCGCGGCCAGGCCGGCATCGAGCCGGTCGATCGCCCGGCGGCAGTGCAGCCGCAGATCGGTGGCCACCTGGTCGTTGCGGCTGCGGGCGGTGTGCAGCTTGCGGCCCGTATCGCCGAGCCGGGCGGTGAGCGCGCTTT
The DNA here is from genome assembly GCA_046090525.1 of Planctomycetota bacterium. Taxonomy (GTDB): domain Bacteria; phylum Planctomycetota; class Planctomycetia; order Pirellulales; family UBA1268; genus QWPN01. The sequence goes on along the minus strand of JBJTAA010000343.1, from coordinate 877 downwards.
CGATGTGGAGGTGGATGTCCTCCTTGGCGACGGTGAACTCGAACCGGCCGGCATGGATCTCGGCCCGGATCTCCTCGAGCGCCTGGGCGACGGCATCGGCCTCCTGCACGGTCATCAGCCCGACCGAGGCCAGCATCCGGGCGTGGGCGATCGAGCCGTCGATGTCGTCGTCGGCCAGCCGCTTGTCGAACGAGATGCTCTCCGAGAACCGTTCGACGCGAGCGTCGGTCGGCTCGCGAAACACGCCTCCCCAGGCTTTCTGCGGACCGCTGGGCTGGGACATGGGACGCACGTGGCTCCGGTGGCGAGGTGACCGAGCGTAACGTGGACCGGTCCGTTCTCCAAAACCCCCCGTCCCTTGGTCCGCGTGCTCGGGGTTGACCATGCCCCGTCGCCGGACGATCGGGAGGACTTGCGCGCGGGCTCGTGGTCGCCCATGCCCCGTCGCCGGACGTTCGCTTTGGCCATCCTGGCCTCCGCTCACTCGATGCTGGCTGCGCTTCGGCATCCTGCCTGCGCTTGCCAGCAACGCCGGCTCCGGGGCATGGGCGACCCCTCGCAGTCCTGTGGTGCACCGCACGAGGGCCACAGGGAGGCTGCGGACGCCCGAAAGTAGCCGCGGGCATCTTGCCCGCGGAATGCAGGCTCTATCCCGCTGCCGCGTCGGAGTCGACCGACGGACCCTTGCGCGCCGCTCCGCGCACCGCCACGGCCTCGACCAGACCGCTACACTCCGGGCTCCGGCTTTCGGCATCCGCTTGCAGCGCTTCCCGCATGGAATCTCCCGACGACTTTCTGGGCCCCGGAGGCCGGCTGGCGGCTCGCCTGGCAGGCTGGGAGTCGCGGCCGCAGCAACTGGAGATGGCGCGGCTCGTGG
>JBJTAA010000342.1:0-42005 GCA_046090525.1 Planctomycetota bacterium | reverse complement strand
CGATCTTCGACGTGGCCGCGGACATCCGCCCCGGGTCGCCGACCTTCAGCCGCTGGGTGGGGGTCGAGTTGTCGGCGGAAAACCGGCGCCAGCTGTGGGTGCCCGAGGGGCTGGCCCACGGGTTCCTCGTGCTCTCCGCCACCGCCGAGGTGCTCTACAAGACGACTGCGTTCTATGCGCCCGGCTGTGAGAAGTGCATCCGCTGGGACGACCCGACGCTCGCGATTCGTTGGCCGCTCACGGCCGAGCCGGTCCTGTCGCCGCGTGACGCGGCAGCGCCGCTGTTTCCGGCCCGGTGAACCCGGGGACCGCAGCGGGCCGGCAACCCCCGTGCCGCAGCGGTGAAATCCGCGAGGTAGGCTTTCCTTGCGGGCCCCCGAGCGGTGGTCGCCCGTGCACGTCGCCCCTTGTGATCCCGCCCCTCGCGGCGGGCCCTCTCTCGATGCCTGGCCGGGCCCTGTTCATCCTGGGCATGCACCGCAGCGGCACCTCGTTGGCCGCGGGGCTCGCGCGCTTGGCCGGCGTCGATCTCGGCCGCAACCTGATGGTGGGAGAGGAGATCGAGAACCCGCGCGGCTTCTGGGAGCATCGCGATGTGCTCGCGATCGACGAACGGCTGCTCACAGCGCTCTCGCTCGCCTGGCACGTGCCCACCCCGCTGCCGGCCGATTGGCTCATGCATCCGCGTTTGGGCCTGCTCGCCGAACAGGCCACCGAGACGCTCGCCCGCGACTTCTCCGATTCTCCGCTGTGGGGCATCAAGGATCCCCGGCTCTGCCGGCTCTGGCCCTTCTGGGAACGCGCCGCGGCGGCGATCGGAGCCGAGTCGCGCTTCCTGCACGTGTTTCGCCATCCCCTCGAGGTCGCCGACTCGCTCGCAATCCGCAACCAGATGCCCGCCGAGCAGGCACTGCTGTTGTGGCTGTACCACAACCTCGAGGCGGTGCGGCCCCTCCTGGGAGACAGGTTGCTCGTCACGCCCCTGCGGCGGCTGATCCAGGATGGCCTCGGGTTCGTGACGGAACTCCGCGCCTGGCTGGGTGAGGACGCTCCGCTGGCCGCCGACGCCCGTCGGGCGATCGACGCGTTCGTCGCGGCCGACCTCCTCCATCACCAGGCCAAGGCCGATGACCCGCGGCTAGAGACACCCGCAGGCCGGCTGGCCGCCCGCTGCCACGCCTGCCTCGAACGACTCGCCGCCGGCGACGCCGCCGTCGGCGACGAACTCACGATCATCGCCGCCGGCCTCGAGGAACTCGTGACGGCACGGCGAAACTCGCGGCGCCGGACGGCGCCGGTCGACGTGGTCGTGCCGGTTCACCGCGGACGCGAGGCGACGTTCGCCTGCATCGATTCCGTGCTCGCTGGCGGCGGCGACTTCGAGTTGGTGGTGATCGACGATGCCACACCGGAGCCCGAACTCGCCGCGGCGCTGCGGCACCGGGCCGGCCGGGGCGAGTTTACGCTTCTCGAGCATGAATCGAACCTCGGCTTCGTGGCTGCGGCCAACCGTGGCATGAGGCTCCACCCGGACCGCGACGTGGTGCTGCTCAACGCCGACACGGTCGTGCCGCCAGGCTGGCTCGAGCGGCTGCGGGCGGCCGCGGACGGTGACTTCGTGGGCACCGTGACCCCGTTCTCGAACAACGCCACGTTGGCGAGTTATCCGGTCCCGTTCACCGACAACGAACTCCCTTCCGGCTGGACGGCTGCAGCGCTCGACGCCTTGTTTCGCGAGGCCAACGCCGGGTGGATCGTGGACATCCCCACGGCCGTTGGTTTCTGCATGTATCTGCGCCGCGACTGCCTCGAGGATGTCGGCTTTTTCGACGAACTGCTCTTCGGGCGGGGATACGGCGAGGAGAACGACTTCAGCCTGCGGGCCGTCGCCCGTGGCTGGCGCAACGTCCTCGCCGCCGACGTGTTCGTGTTGCATCACGGACGGGTGAGTTTCCTGGCGGAGACTGAGGCGCTCCAGCGGCGGGCCGGAGAGGTTCTGCGCCGCAAGTACCCCGCCTACGACACGACGATCGCCCGGTTTCGCCACGACGACCTGCTCGCGGCGGCCCGCGACGTCATCGCGGCGGCGCGGGTCGCCTGCCGGGGCCCCGCAGAACTGCACCGCGTGTTCGTCGAACTCAGGCGGAGCGACGCCGGGCGGATCGCCGCCGCCGACGCACTGCGTCTCGAACTGGCCCGGCTCGATGCGGCCCTGGGGGAGGCCCAGCGGATCGTCCGCGAGCGCGAGACGGAGGCCGGCAGGCTCACGACGGCACTCGCAGACGCCCAGCGGCTGGCCCACGAACGACTCGACCACAATGACCGACTCGACGCCGCCCTCGCCGAGGCCCGCCGGCTCGCCGACGAACGGCTCGAGCACATCGCCACGCTCGACAACGCCCTCGGTGAGGCCACCCGCGTGGCCCACGAACGGCTCGTCCACAATGACCGACTCGACGCCGCCCTCGCCGAGGCCCGCCGGCTCGCCGAGGAGCGGCTGACCGACATCACCCGCCTGTCACACGCCCAGTCCGCCGCTGAAAGCCTGGCCACCGCCCGGCTGGCAGAGATCGAAGCCCTGGACGGGCAGCTTCGCGCCGCCACAGCGGCGCACGGCGAGGCCGAGCGGCTCGCGATCGAGCGGCTCTCGGCACTCGAAGCGCTCGACAGGCAGTTGCACGCGACGGCCGCCGCCCTGGCGGCCACCGAGGATCTGGCCCGCGCTCGGCTTTCCCGAATCGAGGAACTCACCCGCCAACTCGAAGCCTTCCCGGGCAGGCTTCCACCCGCAGCCGAGGACCGTTTCGGATGAGCGACGCGTTCCTCTGCCAACTCGACCATCTCGCGGTCCGCGACGACGCCCTGTTCGGTTTCGGCTGGGCCGTGCCGCCCCGCTGCAGAGTCGCCACCGCCCGACTGGTGCTCGACTTTCCCGATGGCTCGTCACGGCGCGTGGCCATCTCGATCGACCGGGCCCGGGAAGACGTGGCCGCCGCATTTCCCCACAATCCACATGCGGTCAATGCGGGCTTCTTGGTTCTGGCCGGCTGGCCCGCCGCTCCGCCCCGCTCGGCGGCGATCGAGTTCGACTTGACCGACGGCGGCCGGGAGATCGTGCCGCTCGCCCTACCACCCACCGACGCCCCGCGGCAACCGGCCGGCGTGGGCTGGTCCTATCTCCTGCGCCGCGGCTGGATCCACCTCCGCCAGGGCCGCCTGCGGGCCCTGCTCGGCAAACTCCGTGACTTCCGGCATCGCTCCCGTGCCGCCATCGCGACCATGCCGGAAAGCGAACTGACGACCGCGATCCGGGGCCGCTCCCTCACCCTCGTGGTCGATCATGCCATGGGAGGTGGTGCCAACGCCCATCGCGACCGGTTGGTCGCCGACGCGCTCGCCGGCGACGCCACCGTCGTGCTCCTGACGTTCGTCGTCTCGTCGCTCTCGCTGCGGGCCGAGGTGCACGAGGCTGGCCGTCCACCCCGCGGCTTCGCCGTCGCGGACCTCGATGCGCTCGCCGCCGCGCTCGCCGGCGGCCGCCTCATGCGGGTCGTCTACAACTGCGGCGTCTCCTTCCCGAGGCCGCTCGACCTGGGCCGCTTCCTGCGCGACAGCGCCCGTCGGCGCGGCGTCCGGCTCGAGGTCTTGATCCACGACTACTTCACCGTTTGCCCGGCGGCCTTCCTCCTCGACGACCGCGGCAGCTTCTGCGGGGTGCCCGATCTCGACCGCTGTCGGGCCTGCCTGCCGAAGCACGAGGACGGCTTCGTGTCGCTGGCCGGCTGCACGTCGATCGACGAGTGGAGGCGGGTCTGGGGAGGACTGCTCGAGGCCGCCGACGAGATTCGCTGCTTCTCCGACTCGTCGCGGAGACTGCTGACACGGGCCTATCCCGCAGTCGGCCCGCGGGCGACCGTAGTGCCGCACGACGTGGCGCCGCTCCGCCGGGTCCGCCGCTCGGCCCCCGTGCCCGGCGACCCGCTCGTCGTCGGCGTGATCGGGGCGATCTCGCACCACAAGGGAGCCGGCGTGGTCGCCGACCTGGCGCGGGCGATCGAGGCGGCCGGCAAGCCGGTGCGAATCGTCGTCATCGGCCATCTCGACGCCCCCTGTCCGCGTGAGATCGTGAGCGAGACGGGCGCCTATCGCCCCGCGGAACTGCCGGGACTCGTCGAGCGGCATGGCGTCCATCTCGTCCTGCTCCCCTCGATCTGCCCGGAAACGTTCTCCTTCGTGGCCCATGAGACGCTGGCGATGGGCCTCCCCCTGATGACGCTCGATCTCGGCGCGCCGGCGGACCTCGCCCGCGGTCATCCGCTCGGCCGTGTGTCGCCCCGGAGCGACGGCCCTGGCCTGCTCGCCGAGCTTCTCGCCTTCGCCGCCGACCTCGCAGATCAACGCCTCGGAGCCCCCGCGTGAGCACGATCCACGTCTTCACGAGCGCCGCCTGCAACTACGTGCCCAAGGTGAGGGCCCTGGTGGCCTCGATCCGCCGCCACCAACCGGACTGGCGAATCCATCTCGCGCTGGCCGACGAGATGCCGGCGGGGATCGATCTGAGTCGTGAAGGATTCGACGAAGTCCATCCGCTCGCGGCACTCGACATCCCGGACCACCGCGGCTGGGCCTTCTGCCACCGGATCGTGGAGCTCGCGACGGCCATCAAGCCTTTTCTGCTGAGGCAGCTGCTCGCTCGCCCCGACTGCCGGGGCGTCGTCTACCTCGACCCCGACACGGTGCTCTTCTCGCCGCTGGTCGAGGTGGACGAGGCGTTGGCCGCCGCGAACGTGGCCCTCACGCCCCACCTCACCGTTCCCGACGAGAGCCTCGAGGGGGTGATGGACAACGAGATCGCCTCCCTCAAGCACGGCATCTACAATCTGGGGTTCCTCGCCGTGGCCGCCACCGACACGGGCCGTGACTTCGCCGCCTGGTGGGCCGATCGCTGCTACCACTTCTGCCGTGATGCGATCCCGCATGGCCTGTTCACGGACCAGCGCTGGATCGATCTCGTGCCCGCGTTCTTCCCCGGCACCTGCATTCTCCGCTCGAGCCGCCTCAACGTGGCCTCGTGGAACGTTTCACGACGACGGGTGACGGGCAGCGCCCCCGGCGACGTGCTCGTGGACGGCGAACCGCTGGGCTTCTACCACTTCACCGGCTTCGATTCCGGGGCCCATCGGGAGATGGCCTGGAAGCACGCTGCAGACCAGCCCGCGGTGCAGGGCCTGATCACCTGGTACGCCGCCGCGATCGCGGACTTCGGCCGCGACCCGCTGTCGCAGGCGCCCTGGGCGTTCGGCAGTTTCTCGGACGGCACCCCGGTGCCCGCCGCTGCGCGGATCGTGTACCGCGAGCGCGTCGACCTGCAGGCGGCCTTTCCAGATCCGTTCCAAGCCGGCGGCTTCAAACGCTGGTGGGAGTCCCAGGGGCGGATCGAGTATCCGATCCTGTTCGACGAGGCGACCGTGGCCGATGGGCTGCAATCGCTCTTCGCCCGGCTGTCTCCGGGGTTCCGCGGCGGCGCTGCCGGATCGCCGCGCGCCGGCCTGCGGGGCGTGCTCACCCGCGCCGTCGCCGAACCGGGCTACCGCAGCCGCATCGCCCGCCGCGCCTGGGAGGTGCTGCGGACCGAGGGCGTGGCGGGGGTGCTGCGGCGCCTCGCGCGGTAGCCCGCCCGGTCACTCGATGACGAGCCGGTAGGCGGGTGTCTCGAGAAACTGCGCGCCGTCGGAGAGCAGGATCCGGAGCCTGAGTTCGTGCTCACCCGGGGGCAGCGTGCCGGCGGGCAGCAGACACTGGAACCCGCTGGTCGCGAACCCGGGTTGGGAAAAATACTCCGCCACATCGAGGCGCGGCAGCCCGTGCTCGGCCTGAAACCGGCGGCCGGCGACGACGAGTTCGACCGCTGCCCCGCGGCCAGCCTCCCGATCGACGGCCCAGCCCCGCACCGACACCGCGTCGGCGGCCCCGATCCGGGTCGGCGGCCGACCGAGCGGCTCGCGCTGCTCGTTGATGAACTCGAGCGCATAGTCCTCGTGATCGGGCACGCGGGCCAGGCGGTGGCCGGGCCGATCCGCGGCCTCGAACGCCGGCACGGGAGCGGTGGTGGCGGCGTGCCGAAACCAATACGCCCGGTCGGCGGCGATCGGCGCCAGCAGCCGCTCCGCTTCGCGTGCGTTGGGGAAAAATCGGAGCAGCACCTCGTCGCTCCGTGCTCCGGCGGCATAGGCCATGGCGGCCGCGCGGAGTTGGCTCTGCCAGGTCTGCCAGGCCCGGAACTCGACCAGGTCGCCCGGCAGGATCGCCGCGCTCACGGCAACCGCCGTGGCGAGCTGTCGCACATCACCTCGGAAGCCTGGCGCAAACAGCCAGCCGACCGCCTCGCGGACGACCAGCGACGTCACCGAGGCCCAGGCGAGCAAGGCCGTGGTGGCGTATTTTTTGCTCAGCGCCTCGAAATACCCGAGATCCGCGCGAAACAGCCCCCCGACCCCCGCGGTGATGACGACGAAGGCGACCACCGACACGTGGAAGATCTCGAACTCGCCGAGTTCGTGCCGCCGCTGCCAGATGCGCCAGCCGAGGAACGCAAGGACGAGCCAGAACCCGAGCACCACCGCGTGCAACAGCAACGGATCGGCGAAATGCTCGATCGGCCAGGTACTATTCCGAAACCAGGCGCCGCCCGGAAAGTAGATGGCGAACCGGAGTGCCTGCGGCAGGTTGGGCACCGACCGCGGGCCGGCGGCCGCGGTGGTCGCATAGGCCACCGCATAGCCCGCGACGATGAGCAGTCCGGCCGCTGCGGCAGCGATCGTCGCCCCGCGCCACGGGCACCGCCGGAGGGTCGGGGAGATCGTCGCCAGCAGGATCGTCGCGGCGGTGGCCGCAGGCAGGGCGAAGACGCCGCTGGCGGCCGAGATCGCGGCCAGTCCGGCGCCGGCCAGGCAGGCCGCCCCGGCCAGCCGCCGCGACACCGCCGTCCCCGCCGCGAGCGTGGCGAAGGCCGCGAGCGTCGCCACCACGAAAAAGTTGGCCGAGGCGTGCGGCAGCAGGATCGGAAACGTGAGCGTCCATGTCAGCCGGCCGTTGAGCAGGATGGCAGCCAGCAGTGCCGTCACCACGGCCGCCTGCGCCGAGCCGAGCCCCGGCACGGCCCGGCGGAACACACGTGCTTCGACGGCGATGATTCCCACCACGAAGAGCAGGCTCCAGAGGGCGGGCAGCGCGTTCGCACCATGCCAGAGCCAATAGTCGGCCGCCACCGCCAGCCGGGTCGGCACGATCAGGTGCTCGTTGTGAAACCGCCAGAGGCTCTCGAGCGTGACTCCCTCGAGAACCCGCGTATCGCGAACGAGTGTGAGATGATCGCCCCAGGGGATGTCGGTCACGAGCCCCGCCGAGATCCACACGGCGACCAACGACGGCACGAGGAGCAGCGCTGCGGCGATCCAGTCCGCCCCCGGGGCGGCCGTGGCGGTGCCCGCTGACGTCGACGACGGCTCGCTGGTGATTGCAGGCATCGGGAGAGACGGGTGCGGCGGGCGGGTTGGCGGTTTGACCGAGGTATCCGGCGAGGATACCGTCGCCTTTCGACAGGAGCCATCGCCACCTGCGGGAGGAATCGAGCGTGGATCGCTCGGAGGTCGCTGACTCGAGGCTGCTGCGGCGATGCCTGGCCGCCGCGGCCGGCTTCACGCTGCTTCACGTGCTGGCCCTGCCGCTGGTCGTTCCCTATGACGGCCATGAATACATCGACTTCGCAGGCGTCCTGTTCTCCGACCGTTTTCCCGACGACTGGCAGCCGCCGATTCGCACGCCGGGCTACCCGCTCGTCCTCAAGGTCGCCTTCGCGGTCGTGGGCCGGCAGCCGCTGGCGATCGTGGGCGTCAACGCCGCATTCGCGTGGCTGATGCTCCTCGCGGTGACCCGTGTCACCCGCCTGCTCGCCGGCCCGGTCGCCGCGGCGGTCGCCCTCCTGACCGTGGCCGTCTTCCCTCTCTCGGTGGCCTATCAGCACCACGCCCTGACCGAAAGCGGTGCCGCAGCGTGGCTCACGCTGGTGGCCGCCGTTCTGGTCATGACGGATCGATCCGACCGCGATGGCTGGTGGAAGGCGGGCTTGCTCGCCGGAGTGCTCGCCGCGGGCTATTACCATCGGCAGTCGCTCCAGTTCGTCGTTCCGGCGGCGGCGATCCTGTTCGCGGTCGGGGCCTGCTGTCCACCGGGCACGGCCTGGCGCGACGGCCTGCGGCGGCCCGCCCGCCCCGGCTGGCTGGTCGCCCTCCAGGCGGCGGCCATCTTCATCGTGCCGCTCGCCACGTCCATGCTCTGGGAGCCATACGCCCCGTCGCGGAACATTCGCAGTTACATGCTCAAGCAGGGGATCGTGCGCCAGGCTCTCATTCCCCCCGGCGCCCCGTTGTTGGGCGCCGCCACCGATGCCTACGCGCATGCGATCGACGAAGCGTGGCAGGACGACGGCCTCGTCTCCGGGCTGCGGGCCGGACAGATCGGAGAGTTGGCCACGTCGCTCTATCCGCGGCTCGACCCCCCCGGCGCCACGTTCGGGCGACTGGCGGCCGAGCATCCCGATCGCTACGCCGCGGGCGTGGGCCGCACGCTGCTCCTGTTCGCCGGTTTCCCGGCGGCCCAGAGCACCAACGGGTCGTCCGAGCACGCGGCGTTCGGTCCGGCGCTCGACGTGGGCCACAACCGGATCGATGACGGACTGGCGCGGCTCACCGAACGGACGCGAGCCAGCTTCACTCAGCCGACAGGCCCGGGGCTCTTGTCGGCGACGCTCTGGCGGCTGGCACCCCTGTTCGACCGTTGGCTCGTGCCCGCCGGCTGCCTCGCCCTCGTCGGCGTCGGGATCACGGGCCTGTTTCGCCGCGACGTGCGGCTCATCGTGGTCGCGGTGATCCCGCTGGCCTACCTGCTGGGCCACGCGGCGATGCTCGCCTCGGAGGACCGCTACGCCTTTCCAGCGCAGCCGCTCGCCCTGGCAGCCCTTGCAGCCGCAACCGTTCACGGTTTCGCCCGCGCCGGTACCATGATCGGTCGGCACCGCGGCCAGGAGGACCGCGGTCCTGAGGCGGAGCCGACACCGAGCAGGGAGGCGCGATGACGGGGCGGGTGATCAACGAGCACGACCTGCCACGCGTCGCCCAAGTCGACGAGGGCTCGGCCGCCGCCGTCTGGGGCGGCCTGTTCCCCTGGATCGTATGGGCTGTCGCCACGATCCTCGCACTGACCGCCACCTCGATCTACGGACGCTGGCTCCCCTGGAGCGATGACTTCGACATCGTCCCCTATGTGACCGGCGACCGGCCCGTCACGGCCACGTGGCTCTGGAAGCAACACAACGAGCACCGGATCCCGCTGGTGAAGCTGGTATTCGTGGTTCTGGGACGGCTGTCCGGGGCCGACCACCGCTGGACGCTCGCCGCCAACGCGGTCTTCCTGTCGCTCACCGCGGCGGCCCTCGTGGTCGCCGCCCGGCGGGTGCGGGGAAAGACCGTCTGGACCGACGCCCTGTTTCCAGCCGTCCTGCTCCATCTCGGACAAGGGGCGCTCGTCTGGTCATTCCAGACGCCGTTCGTCCTCACGACCGTGCTCGGCGGACTGTTCGTCGCGACGGCCGTGGCCGCGCCGCCAGGCGTTTGGCGGGTGGCCGTGATGGGCGCCTGCGCCGGCCTGCTGCCCCTGACGGGCACCGGCGGCCTGGTGGTCGCCGCGGCCGCGGCCGCGCTCCTCGGCGCCGAAGCCCTCGGCTGGAACGCGCCGCCGGCCGGCCGATCGCCTCTCGTCCGCAGCCTGGCCGCGGCTGCTTCCGGTCTGACCGTGATCGTGGCGTTCGCCTACGTCGTCACCCTGCGGCTGATGCCGGCGGAGAACTACGCCGGGCCATGGCGGACGCTCATCGCCGGCCTCGACGCCTTCTCGTCCTATCCCGGCAGCTTGGTCACACGCTCACGAACGGCGTGGCTCGTGGCGACGGTGCTCGTGGGCGGCGGCACCGCACTGGCGGCCGCGGCCGCGGCCCGCGCCAGAGACGCGACCCTCCGCCACCGGCTCGCGATCCTGCTGCTCCACCTCGCCGCACTGGGGCTCATGGCGCTGGCGATCGGCTACGGCCGGGGCACCCGCGACTTCAGTCACCTCTACGGCCACTATGCGACACTGACCCTCGGCGTGCCGCTGTCCCTCGGGCTGATCTGGGCAACGCTCCCCCAGACGCGCGCTGCCCGCGCCATGCAGGCCGTGCTCTGCATCGTGGCCGTCACCGTCGCCGTGGTGCACGCCCGCCAGGCGGTGCGAAACTGGCGGTCCGGCGACGAGTCCGTGGCCGTGATCGCCACCGACATGCGCGGAAGCCTGCCACCCGACGAGGTGGCCGCGCGGCATGCCGCGGCGCTCTATTTCATCGACACTCCCGACATCCGCCGCAAGATCGCCGAGGGCATCGCGCTGCTTCGCCGCACGTCATACCCGCTGTACTGCACGAGGACCTCGCCCCCCGCCCCAACCCAGCCTTGACCCGGGGCTCACATCGGGGCAACTCAGGCGGCCTGACGCCGCCGGCGCAGCAGCCGCCGCCACCAGGGACGCCGGGCCGCGCGCTGCCCCCGCTCGGCGGCGAACCCCAGGTAGCGGATGCCCGGCTGCAGTGCCAGGAGCGTGCTGAAAAGCCGCTCCATGACGAAGGGAATGTAGGGCGCATCGATCTCGCGGTCGGCCCGGGACCAGGCCAGCGTGCGGTCGGCAGCCGAGAGCCCCTCGAGCACGTATCGATGCACCGGCTCACAGAAGGCCATGTAGGCATCCCAAAACGCCCGGGTGCCCGCCCAGTAGTTGCAGAACAGCAACTGGTCGCGGGGCTGCTCGAGCGTGGCCAGGTCCACCTCGATTCCGACGGCGTCCAGAATCCGCTGGGCGAGGCCGATGATCCCTGGATGGTGGACCTCGGCCTGCTGCCAGAGATTCGTGAAGGGCCGGGGCTCGACCCGGTGCGGATGGACGAAGTAGACGTCGTGGCCGGGATGCCGCTCGATGAACTCGACGAACTCCCGGCCGGTGACGCCGGTCTTGGCGGAGAACTTCCACGACAGGAAGCCGGTCACATCCCCGTCCTGGCAGCGGCCGGCGAGCCACTCCGTGCGGAAGACGTGGTATTCCCGCCACTCGGGTCGCGGATTCGGGCGGTTGTCATAGGGGATGAAGGCCGGATCGAGGGCCGGCCGTTGGGCGTCGGCGTAGAAGATCTGATGGATGCGGACGGCCACGGCTGACCTCACGTCGGCACGAGGGCCACGATCACCTGCAGCGGATCGTGGCCCGTCCATTCGACCCGACTGATCCGCCAGCCGGGCGCCAGCCGCTCCAGGGCACCGAGCGTGAGCGACGTGTCGCCGTAGGTGATGTCGCCGTCGGCCGCCGGCCGCCGTTGGTGTGGCGCGAAGGCGAATCCCGTCGCGCGATGCCGGGCGGCGAGGTCCTCACACCCCGCACCACCCCGGTGCGCCCAGTACTCCACCGGCCGGATCGTCAGGCAGAGCAGCCCGTCGTCGCGCACGACCCGGCGCAGGGTCGCGAGCACCGTGCGGGCCGTGCGCTCGCTCAAGTGCGTGAAGACGCTGAACGCGAAGATCAGGTCGAAGGGGCCGGGAAACGGCAGCGTCGTCGGCACCTCGTCGCTCACCGCCAGCCGGCACCTGAGGCCGCTCTCCCGGCACAGCCGGATCGATTCGTCCCAGGAATCCACGCCGTAGAGCATGCCCTCCGGCACCACGTGCAAGAGCAGCCGCAGCAGCCGGCCCCAACCGCAGCCGAAATCGAGGACGCTGGCCGTGTCGATGCCCCGCCCGGAGTGCCGACCCCAGAGGCCGAGCAGCGTCCGGACGAACGCGAGCGACTGGTGCATGAGCGCCATGCCGTGGTTGCCGGTCCAGTTGCGCTGCACCTGGTCATCGGGCATCGACGGCAGTCGGGCCGCCACCGCCGGGAGGTGACCGGGCACCCCGAGCAGGAGCTCGGCGAAAACCTCGAGCGGCACCGTCCGCATCGCCTCGGGGAGCGGCAGGTCCGGGGCCGCCGCCAGCCGGCGATCAATTTCGGCGAGTTCCGTCGCGAAGAGTTCGAACATCATGCGGCTAGCAGCGACCGGGTGGCGCCCACGGGTTCCAGGGCCGGGACCGGGCCGCAGACGAGCGCGACGAGCCGCGCCAAGTCGGCATCCTGTCGGCCGGCCACGGTCGCGAGCTGGTCGTGGAGTTCCGCCGCGGTGGGCGGGGCGGCCAGAACGGTGCGGATCGCCTGCATGACCGACGCGGGGGCGAACGGGTCGCAGGGGATCGCCGCGGGGCCCAAGACCTCGGGCACTGCCGTGTTGTCGGCGACGACACTCGGGGTGCCGTAGGTCATCGCCTCGAGCGGCGGGTATCCAAAACCCTCGTTGAACGACGGGTAGAGCAGGAATCGCGCCTCGCGATAGAGGTATTCGAGCCGTTCCGGCGGCAGATGCGGCAGGGCCACGAACCGGGCGGGATTGGCGAGCGGCTCGAGGCCGAGACCGTCGAGGCCGTCGATCCCGGTGAGCACGAGTTTCAGCCGTGGATGCTCCGCCGCGAAGCCCGGATCGGAGCAGAGGCGGTCGAAGGCGGCCACCGCCGTGGCGGCGTTCTTCTCGATCCGGCCGGCATTCACCACCAGGCCGAACTGGTCGCGACCCGCCTCGACCCCCGGCACCCCGAAGGCTTCGGGAGCCGTCCGATTCTTGGCCGGCGGGAAGAGCACCTCGACGGGCCGACTGGTGCCGACCCGTTCCCGGAGCGACGCGGCCGAGTAGGCGGAGATCGTCACCAGCGTGTCGACGGCGGCGTGGCCACAGATGCCGCGATACATCCCCAGCAGGTCACGGGCCTGGGCCTGCTGCCGCTCCCGTGTGGCCTGCCATGCGGCCGGGGAGAGCGACCGCTCGTGGCGGCAGCCCGCCTCGCGGCGGGCCGTCGCGATCCGCTCCCAATCCCGCGCCATCTCCAGGTCGCGCACGTCGAGCAGCGTGCCGATCACCCGCGTCGGCCCGGAGGCCAAGCCGAGCTCGCCCCCGATCCGCTGCTGGTACTCGTAACCCGTGTAGACGACGATCGCCGGCGCGAAAAACGAGCCGAACAGGCCCCGATTCACGAGCCGCGTGATCTCGGCGTACGACGTGACGGCGACGACGTTGACCGCATGCTCGCGGCACGCCTCCCACACCCAGCCGTCGATGAAGAGCTTGGGATCGAGCGCGACCCAGAGCTGCACGTCGCCGCGCCTCGCGGCCGCGGCGACCAGGGCGTTGAACACGGCCTTGCCGTACTCGCCGCCCCCGTGGAAGCCGGGCTGGCAGAACAGGAGATCCACGAGGACATGGGTCCGGCCGTCTCCCGTGAGGACCGCGAGGGCGGGGGAGTCGGGCGTGAGCCACATGCCGCGGGCGGCCGCTTCGTGTCGCTCGAGGCGCGTCCGGCAGATCGCCGCCGTCTCGACGACCGCGTCGTATCCGAGGGCGAGCTTCCGCCGCTCGGGCACGCGTGCGGTGGAGACGCCCTCCTCGTGGACGATCGTGATCCGTGGGTCGTAGACGGCGAGGTGCCCGGCGAGCAGACAGTCGACCGCGAGCAGGAACTCCTCGCCGTAGAGAAACGTGCGCTCGTCGAAGGCCCGCGCATGTTCGGCGGTGAACACGGGTGAGAAGACGTAGGCCGCCCCCTGCAGGATCGGATCGCAGAGCGTCGGCGCGTCGGGACTGCGGGAGCCGAGCCGGCGAAACTCCGCCGGGCCGCCCGCCTGCCAGGCGGCCCGCTGCCGGCGGAACAGGTCTTCGAGCGCCTCCCACTCGCCGGCCTCGTAGACATGGTCGTTCCACGGGTTCTCGTGCCGACCGTCGGGCGTGACGATATCGGGCCCGAGCACCGACCAGGGGCGTTCCCGGAACGCGTCCAGGCAGCGCTCCACGAAGGCGGGATCGCCGACGACCGTGTCGTTGTTGATGACGGCGATGAAATCGGCCACGAGGACATCGCGGGCGTGCGCGTAGCCGACGTTGTTGCCCTTGGCGAACCCGAGGTTCGCACCGGTGAACAGGAGCGTCACGTCGGCCAGGCCCGTGAACAACTCCCGCGTGCGGGCCACCGTCGCCGGCTCGGAGCCGTTGTCCACGATCACCACGTGCACCCGGCGAGTGACCGTGGAGAGCCGCCGCAGCGAGGCGACGCAGCGGGCCGTGACCTCCGGCTGGTTGAACTGCAGCAGCACGAAACAGAAGGGGCGTTCACCGGCGCGATCCGCTGCGAGCAGGCTGGCGGAGAGCGCCGCGGGATCGTCGAGAGGGATCGTTTCGGTGTCGCCCTGGCAGACGGGCACGCCGTCGCAGAGCGTCAGCCGATGACCGGTCGCGGCCAGCCGGGCGACCGCCGCGACATGGTCGAGCAGGAAGGCATGACTGGCCTCGGGCACGTCGCCGCCAAACAGGGTGCGCAGGCGTGCCCGGCGGTGACCGACGACCGTCGGATGGCGGTCCCGGGCCCGTGGCAGCGCGGTCGCCGCCGCGGCGGCGACCTGGGCTCCGGCCGGCTGGGGGAGGAGCACCGCCGCCGTCTCCTCGAGGATCGCGTAGCCGTGCCGCTCGTCCGGCTCGAGGTGGGCGCCCTCGGCCCATTCGTTCCAGGCGTTGATGAACACGAGCTGCCGTTCGGCCGGCTGCTCCCGCTGCATCTGCTCGACGACGCCCCGCAGCCAGCGGCCGTACAGACCAGGCGACGAGTTGACCCAGGCCGTGGCCCGCTCCATCCGGCGCGGCGTGTTGTCCCAGCCGGGCATCACGCCCCGGTAGAGCGGATAGTCGGGCGTCGGCCGGGCGAGCGAATGACAGAGCGCCTCGCGGTAATCGAGCACCCCGCCCCGAAACCGCCGGTCCATGCCGGCGAGGCCCGTCTCGCGCAGGTTCGCCGCGGGAATCTGGAGCGGGGGAAACTGGATCGCCGCGTCGAAGCCGTACGTGCGTGGGTCGGCTTGGTCGAAGGAGTGCACGGCGGCCAAGTGCAGCCCCGGCAGGCCCTCCCGCTCGGCGATCTGCCGCCAGCGGTCGGCGGTGGCCCTGGGCTCGGCGAGCAGCCCCGGCCGGTAGACGGCCACGAGCGGCAGCCCCTCGACCGTGATGTACCGCGGGTCGCGCAGGGCCGGCAGCAGGTCGCGCAGAAACCGCTCGTCACTGTCGGGCGAGTGCCGCTGCCCGAGGAGCACCTCGCGTTCGAGCCCGTCCCACGTCCGCGTCCAGTTCTCGTTGGCCCAACAGAGGCAGAAGGGGAAGTCGGGCCGGCCACTCGCCAGCAGCCTTTCGACCGGCTTCTCGAGGATGCGGCGACCGTCAAACCAATAGTGATAGAAGCAGAACCCATGGATGCCGTGGCGGCGGGCCATCTCGGCCTGCCGCTCGAGCACCGTCTCGTCGTCCAGGTCGTAGTAGCCGACGTCGCGATGCGGCACGTGAGGCTGCTGGTGGCCGGAAAACATGGGGCGGGCCCGCCGGACGTTGGTCCACTCGGTGAATCCCTCCCCCCACCAGGCGTCGTTTTCCGGCACGCGGTGGAACTGCGGCAGGTACATCGCGATCGCCCGCACGTGCCCGCGGTTGGCCGGCCCGACGGCCGGCGCGGCAGCCGCCACGGCGGCCGGTCGGGCGGCCGATGCGTAGCGGGCCGCCACGGCGGCTCGGGACTCGCGATCGCCCGGGTCGTATTCGGTGACGAGAAAGTGGACGAACGGATTCACACCCGCGTCGAGCGGCCGGGGCCGGGCGGCCACGTACGCGGCCAGCGAGAACGACGGGCAGGGCTCCCGCCGTTCCCGCCAGCCAGTGCCCAGAAAATGCGTGAGCGGCTCGAGCCCCGCGAGCGCGACGTCGGGATTGCGGTCGATGTACCAGCCGCCGTCGAACAAGGGATGCGGCTGGCGACCCTCCCGCCAACCGTAGGCGAGATAGTGGGCCAGCGGCTCGAGTCCGGCGGCCGCCACGTCGGGGTTCGCCTCCAGGTAGCCGGCTGCATCGAAGGCCGGATGGGGCTGCCGGCCCTCCCGCCAGCCGACGGTGAGATAGTGCAACAGCGGCTCGACGCCGGCGGCTCCGACATCGGCGTAGCGCGCGGCATACCACGACGGATCGAAGAGCGGGTGTGGTTGACGCCCCTCGCGCCAGCCATGCCCGGCGTAGTGCGCGAGCGGGTCGAGACCGGCGGCCCGCACGTCGGGATTCCGGTCGAGGTACCACGCCGCATCGAAGAGCTGACAGGGAGCATGGCCCTTTCGCCAGCCGCGGCGGCGGTAGTAGTGCCATGGCCACCAGCGGATCCGCCGCCTTCCCGCGCCGTAGGTGGCGACATACCAGCGCCGATCAAAGTAGCGGCGCAGGTCGGGCTGCTCTTGGTCCGGCATGCGGGTGCGCCTCCTGGCGGTGGCCGCGCGGGCAGGCGGGGCCGACCCGGCAGAATCGGCAGGGGAGGTACCGCGCCCTGCCGCCGCGGGTCAAGATCACGGCCGGCCCGGTGAGGCGGGCAAGACGGGCAGCCCACGTCGACCGGGTGAGCCGGGTGCCGGGCGCGGACGGCGTTGACGGCCTGCTGCTCCGGTGGAAGAATCCGCGCCGCCCGCCCGAGACCGAGGCCGCTTCCTATGGCAGAGCCGCTCGATGCCGATCGCCCGCCGGCTCTCGTGATCACCGGCATGCACCGGTCAGGCACGTCGCTGACGGCTTCGCTGCTCGCCACGGCGGGGGTCCATCTGGGTGACGAGTTGATGCCGGCCGCGGCGGGCAATCCGCGGGGCCACTTCGAGGACCTCGAGTTCTACAACCTGCATCAGCGGATCCTCGCAGGCAACGGCCTGTCGATGGAGGGCTTCACCTGCCAGGAGGCCATCGAGGTGCCGGCAGCGGCACGGGCGCAGGCGGCCGACATGGTGCGCCGCCGCCGGGCGGCGGGCCGCCCATGGGGCTGGAAGGACCCGCGGACGACCCTGTTTCTCGACTTCTGGGCCGAACTCGTGCCCGAGGCCCGCTGGCTGTTCGTGGTGCGGCCGCCCGCAGAGGTGTGCGACTCGCTGCTGCGCCGGGGCGACACCGCGTTCGTCGTCAATCCGCGGCACGCGGTGGACGTCTGGGTTGCCTACAACCGCAGGATCCTCGACTTCGCCCGTCGACACGGCGACCGCACGATCGTCGTGGATCTGTCGCAGGTCGTCACCGATCCAGCCGGCGTCGTATCGCGCGCGGCAGAACTGCTCGCCGTGCCTCTCGCCACGCCCGCGGCCACGTACGAGCCCGGGCTGCTCGTGACCGGACAACCGGGCCACCGCGAGGGAATCGTGATCGCCCTGAGGCCGGAGGTGCGTGATCTCCAGGCCGAGATCCTGCGGCTTGCCGCCCCGGCGGCACCGGCGGCACCGGTGGCTCTCGGCCGCGGGCTCTCACGGCCGACGGAAGTCGCCGCGGCCGCCCTGATCGAATGGGCCGCGGCCTGCCGTGCCGTCGCCGAGCGGGGCGGCTTCGCGGTCCGGGAGGCCGAGGCGCAGCGGAAGGTCGAGCAGTTGGCCGGCGAACTGGCGGCCGAGCGGGCCGAGCGGCTCGCTGCGACCAACCGCGCCGACACCTGCGCTGCCCGAGCGGCGGCGGTCGAGAAGCAGTTGGAGGCCGAGCGGGCCGAACGAAACCGTCTCGCGATGCAACTCGAGGCCGAGTGGGCCGAACGAGACCGTCTCGCCGTGCAACTCGAGGCCGAACGGGCTGAAAGGCATCGGGCCGTCGAGCAACGTGAGGCCGAGCGGGCCGAACGAGTCCGCGCCATGGCGGGACTGGAGTCGGCCCTCGCCGAAGCCGCATCACGTGCCGACCGCGCCGTCGCCCAACTCGAGGCCGAGCGGACCGAACGCGACGTCGCGGTCAAGCGGCTCGCGGTGGACCTGGCGGAGGCCCGAGCGCGAGGCGAACAGCTCGAACGAACCGCCGCGTCGGCGGTGGGAGAGCGGGACGAGCTGGTCGCCCAGCTCGTGGCGGAGCGGGCAATCCACGAGTCCCTGCGGCAGGACATGACCGGCCGCATCGAGGCGGCGCTGTCGTCGGGCCGCCGCTAGCGTTCCTCCGGCACGAACTCAGCCAACGGCTCGTCCCGGATCACGGACCCGTGCGACAGCTCGATCACCCGGTTGCACTCGCGGGCGATGAGGTCGGCCGAATGTGATGCGATCACGAGGATTCCGCTGTGGGAGACCATCTCGCGGATCCGCCGCTCGGCGACCTGCCGGAACTGGGCATCGCCCACCGAAAGCCACTCGTCCATCAGGAGGATGTCGGCCCGCACGCTCGTCGTGATCGCGAAGGTCAGCCGCATCAGCATGCCGGTGGAGTAGGTATGCACCGGCATGTCGAGATACTCGCCCAGCCCGCTGAACTCGGCGATCTCCGGCGTGATCGCCCGGATCGCCCGGCGGCTCATGCCCAGCACGAGGCCGCGGATCATGATGTTCTCGTAGCCGGTCGCCTCCCGCTCGATGCCGAGCATCGGGTTGACGAGGCTCGCCAGCGAGCCCTCGCGGCGGTAGCGGCCGCGGGTCGGCGGGTAGACGCCCGCGAGCGTCTGCAAGAGCGTGGACTTGCCGGCGCCGTTGTGCCCCACGATGCCCAGCCGGTCGCCGTCCCGAAGCTCGAGCGAGACGTTCCGCACCGCCTGCACCACGGTCACCCCCGTTTCCCGGCCGATCCGCCCACCGGTGACGGCGCTGGTGAGCGTGGTCTTGAGCGAGTCGGCGTGGGCCCCGAAGATCGGGTAATCGACCGACACGTCGTCGAGGGCGAGCAGGGCCATGGTCGTGTCACACCCAGTAAACGACCCGGCGGCGGCAGGTGGCGTAGAGGTACGCCGCCACGGCCACGTTGAGCGTCGTGAAGTAGCCCAGGAACCACAGGGTGCCCGGCGCCGGCAGGCCGCCCAGGAGCGGCACCCGCAGCACGTCGAGCAGCTGGGCGAGCGGGTTGTAGAGGATGAATCGCGAACGCTCGGGCAGCTTCTCCGGGAACCAGAACACCGGCGTCAAAAACATCAACAGTTGCAGCGAACTCGACACGATGTTGGGGACGTCCCGGAAGCGGGCCGAGAGCAGGCCCAGCGTGATCGACAGGGCGTGCAGATTGACGATCACCACGAGCAGCCCCGGGATGGCCAGCAGCATCCGCGGGCTCCAGGCCAGGCCCGACCACAGGGCGACGGGCAGATAGAGCACGACGTGATGCGCGAGGAAGAACAGGTGGCGGGCCAGACTCCGCCACACGAACACGCTCCGTGGCACCGGGCCCTGCTTGAGGTAGGCGGCGGCGGTGATGAACACCTGGCAGCCGTCGTTGAGCGTCGTGCTGAAGAAGTTCCAGAAGATGATCCCGAGGGCCAGATGCGGGTAGAAGCGTGCCAGCGGCACGTCGAACAGCGCGGCGTAGAGGGGGCCCATGCCCAGCAGCATCGCTCCCATGCTGAGCGTGATCCACAGCGGACCGATGATCGACCGCCGATACCGGAGCACGATGTCGTACCAGGCGAGCGTGCTCCAGAGATCGAAGCGGCGCGTGCCCGCCCACCAATCGGTCCAGGCCGTGTCGGCCGGAGCCGGGTCTCCGCCCGCCTGCCTCACCGTCGCGATCTCCCGTGGCGGCGGGGCGGTGGTTTCGAGGCCTGGCACGGTGTTCCGGCTCGGGATGGGGGGGCTGTCGGGGAGGGCCGCAGGAGGCAGCGGCGGATGTCCCCTTTCGACCCTAGGTCGGCCGGCGGGCAGCGTCAAGCGCGCGGGGAACCCCCTCATGAATGAGGTCGTCGAACCGGCTGGCACGGCCCCGGTCACCGTCGTGATCGTCAACTTCAACGGCGGCGAGCACCTGCCGCGGTGCCTGGAGTGCCTGGCCCGCCAGTCGTCGCTGCCCGAGCGGATCGTCGTCATCGACAACGCCAGCAGCGACGAGTCGCTCGCGGCCGCGCGGACGCTCGTTGGTGCGACGCCGGCCCTCGTGGGCCGGACGACGTTCGACGCAGCCGGGCGGAACCTCGGGTTCGCCGCGGCCTCGAACCGGGGGCTCGCCATGGCCACGACCGACTTCGTGGCCCTGCTCAATCCCGACGCCTTCCCCGAGCCGGGCTGGCTCGGGTGCCTCGTCGCCGCCGCCGCCGCTCACCCCGAGTGCGCCGCGTTCGGTTCGCGGCAGATGCTCGCCGGCTACGAGGGCGTCCTCGACGGGATCGGTGACCGCTGGCACGTCAGCGGCCTGGCCTGGCGCGAGGGACACGGCCGCCGGCTCGAGCCCGCCGATCTGGCGGCGCGCGAGATCTTCTCCGCCTGTGCGGCGGCCGCGCTCTACCGGCGGGCCGCGCTGGTCGAGGCGGGCGGCTTCGACGAGGACTACTTCTGCTTCGGGGAAGACGTGGACCTCGGCTACCGCCTGCGGCTCGCCGGCCATCGCGCCCGCTACGTGCCCGACGCCGTGGTCGCCCATATCGGCGGGGCGAGTTCGGAGGGAAACCTGGCGACCTACCTTGGCCACAGGAACCTCACCTGGACCGTGCTCAAAGACACCCCGGGACCGCTTTTAGCCCCGGTTTTGCTTGCGCATCTTTCCCAATCTATCTTTACAGGAGTGATTCTCGGCTGCCGGGGCCGGGGACGTGCGTTCGCCCGGGCGAAGTGGGATGCTTGGTCGGGGCTGGGCAGGTGCTGGCAGAAGCGACGGACCGTGCAGGCCGCGCGCCGAATCTCGTCATGGCGAATCCTGAGCGCGATGGACTTCGGCCTCACCCGGCGGGGCCGCTGACCGATCCGGAAGACCCGTCGCTGGCACCAGTGAGCGTGGTGATCGTCAACCACGATGCCGGCCGCCTGCTGGCCGACTGCCTCGAGGCAGCCCTCTCCCAGGCGCGGCAGGTGATCCTCGTCGACAATGCCTCGCGGATCGGCCCCTTCGAGGCCGTCGTCAGCCGGTTCGCGACCAATCCGCGGTTGCGGGTCGTGCGGTCGCGGGTGAACACGGGGTTCGCGGCAGGCTGCAATCGTGGGGCCGAGCTGGCCACGGAACCGCTGCTCTTGTTTCTCAATCCCGACTGCATTCTCGGCAGCGGCTCGCTCGCCGCGCTCGAACGGGTCATGCGTCCGGGCGGCCGTGTGGGCATGGCCGGCGGGCTGCTGACCGACGCCTTCGGCCAGGAGCAGGGAGGCGCGCGGCGAAGCGTGCCGACGCCCTGGCGAGCCTTCGTCCGCGGCTTCGGTTTGGGCCGGCTCGCGTGGCTGGCCCCGCGGCTGCTCTCCGACTTCTGCCTCCATCGCGAGCCGCTGCCGAGCGAGCCCGTCGAGGTGGAGGCCGTCTCGGGCGCCCTGACGATGGTCTCGCGCGAGGCGTTCGCCGAGGTCGGTCCCTGGGACGAGGGCTTCTTCCTTCACTGCGAGGACCTGGACCTGTGCATGCGGTTCCGGGCCGCGGGCTGGCGGATCCTGTTCGTGCCCGATGCGCCGGCGGTGCACCATCGCGGCATGTGCGGCCGCTCGCGGCCACTGGCCGTCGAATGGCACAAGCACCGGGGCATGATCCGCTTCTACCGCAAGCACTTCCGCGACTCGTATCCCGCCGGCCTGTTCGGCCTGGTCGTGGCGGGCGTCTGGCTCAGGTTCGCGGCCGTGGCCACCCGTCAGATCGTCCGCTCGCTGGCCGCCGGCGCGGCGACGACACCGGAGCCCGATGCCCGCTGGGCCGCGGCGGCCGTCTTCCCCAAGACCGCCTCGCCGACGACGCTTCCCTCCTGACAGCGGCTGGCGTGAACACCATGAGCGAGCCGCCCTGGGTCGGCGTGCTGGGCGCGAGGAGCCTCGTCGGACGCCACCTGCTGCCGCTGGTGACGATGCGGTCGGCCCGGGTGCTCGCGGTGTCCCGCTCCCAGGCCACGCCCACACAGCAGGCCCTGATCACCTGGTGCCTTCCGGGGGATCCACCGGCCGTGGCCTCGCCCCTGCCGGACTGGATCGCCCTGTGCCCGATCTGGACCGTCGCGGCGCACCTGCCGTGGCTCGAGTCGCTCGGCGTCCAGCGATTGGTCGCCCTCTCCTCGATGAGCGTCGCCACGAAGACCGGCTCGCCCGACGCCCAGGAACGCCGGCTCGCCGGCCGCCTGGCCGCGGCCGAGGAGGGCCTCCTCGACTGGGCCGATTCCAGCGGCGTCGGCCTCACGATCCTCAGGCCCACGATGATCTACGACGGCCTCCACGACCGAAACGTGGCCGCCATCGCGGCCTGTGTCCGCCGCTGTGGCTGGTTTCCCCTGTGCGGCGCGGCGGAGGGCCTGCGGCAGCCGGTCCACGCCGGCGACGTCGCCGCGGCCTGCGTGGCCGCCCTCAAGCGCGATCCCCCGCGGCGGTCCTACACGCTCTCCGGGGGTGAGCCGCTGCCGTTTCGCGAACTCGTGGAGCGAACCTGCCGGGCCCACGGCCTGACGCCGCGGACGCTCAGCCTGCCGCCCTGGCTCTGGCGGACACTGGCCACGGTTGCCGAGCGGGTGGGCCTGATGCCGGGCTCCGCGGTGGGGATCGGACAACGCATGAACGAGGATCTCTCCGCCAGTCACGCCGAGGCGGCCCTCGATTTGGGCTTCGCGCCACGGCCGTTCGTGCCCGGAAGCGGCCGCTGGGCCGCCGACGCTGCCGCGAGCCTCGCTTCCCCCGCAGCCGTCGAGACAGTTTCTCCGGGGGTACACTCGCAGCTATACCGCCCGCCGCACGCGCCATGACCGATCGCCCCATCCCGTCCGAGGCCGTGCCGGCGCGGGCCGGCCTGCTGGCCGCCACGAGCCTGCTCGCCGCGGTGCTCGTCGCGCTCCACGTCGTCGTCGATCCGGCGGCCTACGACGTCTCGCAGCTGCCGCGGCTCCTGGCCCTGCTCGTGGGGCTGCTCGTGGCCGTGCCCGCCGTGCTCTTCACGCGCCCGATCGCGCGACGGCTCGACTGGGGGGTGCTCAGCGAACCGGTGGTGATCGCGGCGGGCGCGTTCCTCGCCGCCTCGAGCCTCTCGCTCCTCGCGGCCGTGAACGCGTCGGCCGGGCTGACCGACGTGTTTCGGACGCTGAGCTGGTTCCTCGTGCTCTGCCTCTGCCTGCTCGTGCTGCCGTTGCACCCGCGGTGGCGCGAGCGGCTGCTCGAGACGGCGGTCGTCGCCACGCTCGTGGCCGTCGGGGTCGCCGCGTGGGAGATCTGGCCGCTTGCGCGGGCCGGCCTGCCCGGCCGTCGCGACCTCGAACTGGCCTTCCTCGAGGGCATGATGTCGAACGTCAACCTGTTCGCGGGCTATCTGCTCCTGCTCCTGCCCTGGTGCCTCTGCGCGACGGTGGAACTGGCCGGCGGCTGGCGGGCGGTGGCCATGGTCACATCCCTGGCGGCGACGGCGGTGCTCGTGGTGCTCCAATCGCGGGCGGCGTGGCTGGCCCTGGCCGTGGCGGCGGTGCTCTCTGGCATCGCGCTCCTCCGCCGCCGGCGGCCGCTTGGCGCGTCACCGCAACTTTGCCGTGGCGTCGCCGCGGGCTTGGTCGGCCTCCTGATCGCGGCGGCCGGCCTCGGCGGCCTCGCGTTCACCGACACCGCGATCGGGCGGGCGATCCACCGGCTCGCGATCACGCGGCCGCACCAGCAGGAGGGCCCCACCGACGGCGGCCGGACGATGGTCTGGGGCATCGCGGCCGAGATGTTCGCCGCCCACCCGATCGCCGGAGTCGGCGGGGGCAACTTCACGATCCGCCTGCACGAACACCTGCGGGATCCGGAATCGGGCGCGGCC
Organism: Planctomycetota bacterium; assembly: GCA_046090525.1. Classification (GTDB taxonomy): domain Bacteria; phylum Planctomycetota; class Planctomycetia; order Pirellulales; family UBA1268; genus QWPN01. Next base: position 18,118 of record JBJTAA010000342.1, on the reverse strand, counting down.
CGCGACTTCTCGAATCTTGCGAGCGACAACTGGCTCCACCCGCACAACGACTTTCTCGAGGTGCTCGCCGAGCATGGCCTGCCCGGCTTCCTCGCCTTCGCGGCCGTCTTCCTGCTCGCGCTTGCGGGCGTGCGCCGCGTCCTCGCCGGCGATCCGAGCGTCACCGACGCCCGGCTGGCCCTGGCCGCGCTCGGGGCGCTCGTCGCCTATCTCGTGTTCAGCTGCCTCGACTTTCCGCTCGACCGCATCAGCCACCAGGCCGTGCTCGCGGTGCACCTGGCGGTGGTCGTGCTCGTGGCCCGCGCCGGGCGCCCCGCGGCCGCCGCGGGGCGAGTGCGACTCGCCGGCTGGCTCGTCGCTCCGCCGGTCATGGCGGCGCTCGCGCTCGGCGTCGGCTACGCCGCCGCGGCGGTCTTCCAGGAGCGGGCGGTGATGGATGCCCGCCGTGCCCAGCGGGACGGCGATTGGCGGGCGATGCGGGATGCCGCCCGGCGCGGCACCACCCCCTGGAAGTCGCTCGACCCGCTGGCCGTGCCGGTCGCCATGCTCGAGGGCCTCGCCGAACTCGAACTGGGCGATCTGCCCGCGGCCACGGCCGCGTTCGAGCGGGCGTTGGCCGCGAATCCCAACCGCCTGGCCACGCTGCAGAACCTGGGCTCGGCCTACGCCCAGGGCGGCCGGCTCGACGACGCCGTCGACCTGTTCGCGATCGCCGCCGACCGCTACCCACAGCAGGTCGAGCTCCGCCACAACCTCGCCATGGCGCTGGTGGAGGCGGGGCGGTTCGGCGAGGCCGTCGCCGTGATCGAGGACGTGCCGGAGCCGCTGCGGACCGAGGGGATGCGGGAGGCCCTCGCCTTCGCCCGCGAGCAGGCCTCGGCCGGCGAGTAGGATCGTCGGCAGTCCGCCGCGCTACAGCTGCGTCGGGTTCGGGGCGTCGCCGTAGACGGCCTTGGGATCGAACGCCTTTTCGTGCTCGAGAAACTCGAGCGTCGTGCCGGCCCGCCGCTCGGCCCCGACCGGCACCTTGCGGTAGAAGCACGACCGGTAGCCGACGTGGCAGCTCGCGCCGCCGGCCACCTCGACCCGCAGCCAGACGCAGTCCTGATCGTCGTCGATCCGCATCTCGACGATTCTCTGCACCAGGCCGCTGGTGGCGCCCTTGTGCCAGAGCACCTTCCGGCTGCGGCTCCAGTAGTGGGCCTCGCCGGTCTCGATCGACTTCGCCAGCGCCTCGCGGTTCATCACCGCGACCATCAGGACCTCGCCGGTGTGGTAGTCGGTGGTCACACAGGGGATGAAGCCCTGGTCGTCGAACTTCGGGGCCAGATCATGCCCCTCCTCCACCTGCTCGACGGTTTCCCGCCGGCCGAAGAGCGAATCGCCGCCGCCTGCCGCCGTCACACTCACCGCACACCTCCTGAACGAAGCCGACCCGCTCATCATACCCTCGGCTGATCCGCCGCGGGCCGCCTCAGCCGCAGGCCCCGGCCATGATCATGGCCAGCGCCGCCCCGAAGCCGCCCAGCATCGTCCAGAAACTCGCCCGGTCGAACCGCCGGGAGAGGGCCGGCCGGGCCTGCGCCTCGTAGACGAACAGCGAGAGCGTCGACTGCGTGAGCGACAGGAGGATGGTCACGATGCCCAGGAGGTTGATCACGTCGGCCAGCGAGAACTCGTTGGTCTCGGGCACGAGGCTGCCGACGAAGTAGGCGTTGGCCACCACGGCGAACAGCCCGCCGACGCCCAGGCCGAACCGGGGATCGACGTGGGTCGGCTTGATGAACGAGGTCAACAGCGCCACCGCCACCGAGATGAACAGGGCCTGGAACATCTTGATGAACAGCCCCAGGCCGCCGCGGTCGATCATCACCGCGAACCGGGGCTGCGAGTAGGTGCGGCGATGATCGGCGTCGATGTCGGAGCGGCCCCGGCTGGTCTTGTAGGTGTGCGGATTCTCCACGGCGTGGTACCGCACGACCCGGTAGTTGGAGAGGGTGGCCCGGTGACTGATCGAGGTGTCGTCCGTGTCGGGCACGAACACGAGCTCGCGCCGGGTGAAGGCCGAGTTCTCGAATGACGCCAGGAGCAGGTGCTCGTCGATGGGGAAGGTGCGGATCCGGAAGGGCTTGGTGTAGGTCACCGACAGCCGGCGGAGCTCGTAGTGCTCGTCGCCGTCATCGACGCGGGCGAGCAGCCGCGAGTCGGTGATCGCACCGTCGACGGCGATCAGGCGGTCGAAGGGGTTGAAGGCGTCGTCCGGGGCGGTGGCCTGCCAGCGGCACCAGACGTCGAGCACGGCCGACCACTCGCCGTCGTGGAGGGAGACGCCGCTGATGCTCTCGAGGTAGAAGCCGATGGCGACCCGGCGGGCGGCGGCGGTCGACACGTCCTCGATCGGCTGCGCGCCCGGGTCGGGCAGATCCGGATCGAGCATGGCCTGGCATGCCAGCCGGTCGTCGCGCCGGCCCTGCCACTGGCCGCGGGCCAAGAGCGCCGAAGGAATCAGGAACACCGCGGCCAGGAAGGCCAGCCAGGCCTTCATCCAGAGGGTGAGCCGCGGCGGGGCCGCGTCGCTCGGTGCGGGGACGGGCGTGGGGATGATCGCCACCGGCGGTGCTCGCGCGGGAGATGGGGGGCGGTTGACGGGTCCCGAGGATAGAACGTCGCCCAGGGGATGACCACGGGGCGGTTGACCCGCGTCGGCCCGCGGCCATACCCTCGACTTCCCGGCTTCTTCCCAGCTTCGCGAGGCCCCACATGCGGTTCCAGCCCCCGCTCGTCGTCGTCCTGGCAGTCGGCATGGCGGCCGCGGCCGCAGCCGATTGGCCGACCTTCCGTGGTGCCGACCGCACGGCCGTGGCGCCCGACACCGACCTCCTCGAAGCCTGGCCGGCCGACGGCCCGCCCCTCGTGTGGGAGGCGCAGGGTGCCGGCCGCGGCTACGCGAGCCCGGCGATCGCCGGGGATCGGATCTTCACCCTCGGCGACGGCCTGTCGACCGCGGCCGACGCCGACGAATACCTCTCCTGCTTCGACCGCGCCACCGGCAGGCAGCTCTGGAAGACCAAGACCGGCGGCCCCTGGACGAGCGGCCAGGAGTCGTGGCAGAGCTCCCGCAGCACGCCCACGGTGGACGGGGAGATGGTCTACGTGCTGACCCCCTTCGGCCAGCTCGTGGCCTGCCGCGTCGCGGATGGTGGCGAGGTGTTTCGCGTCGATCTGACGAAGCAGTTCGGCGGCACGAAGGGCGACTCCTGGGGCTACAGCGAATCGGTGACGATCGACGGCGACAAGCTCGTCTGCACGCCCGGCGGCCCGCAGGCGACGGTCGTGGCCCTCGACAAGAAGTCGGGCGGGCTCGTCTGGGCCTGCCCGGTGCCGAACGACCCCGGAGCGGGCCACGCCTCGATCGTGATCTCGCAGGTGGGCGGCAGGCGGGTCTACGTGACGACCACCGCCGGCGGCGCGATCGGGATCGATGCCGAGACGGGCAGGCTGCTGTGGACCTACCCCATCGAGCGGACCACCGCCGTGATCCCCACGCCGATCCTGAGGGACGACCTCGTCTTCTTCGCCGCGGGCTACAAGCGGGGGGGGGCGCTCCTCCGCCAGGTGCCGGGGGCGGGGGGCGCGGTCACGGTCGAGGAGGTCTATCCCCTCAATCCCGACCTGGCCAACAAGCACGGCGGCATCGTGCTCGTGGGCGACCATCTCTACGGCGACTCCGACGACAAGGGGATTCCCTTCTGCGCCGAGCTCATGACCGGCAAGCTCGCCTGGAAGGAGCGGGGCAGCGGCCGCAACTCCGCCTGCGTGGTCGCGGGTGACGGGCACGTGTACGTGAAGTACGCCGACGGCACCCTGTCACTCGTGAAGGCCGACCCGGCCGGCTACGCGGAGGTGAGCAGCTTCAAGGTGCCCGGCAGCGGCGACCGCCCGAGTTGGGCGCACGCCGTGATCCTCGACGGCCGGCTCTACCTCCGCGAGGGCGACGCCCTCCTCTGCTACGACATCCGGGCGCAGTAGGACATGGCCGGTCAGGCAGGAGCCCGGTTCCGCCGGAACCGGTTGGGAGCCGGCGCTGCGTCCTGCGTGATCCGGTCACGGCGCAACCGGACTCCTGAGCCGGGTCAGTCCGTGCCGCACTCGGAGACGGCCCGGTAGGCGAGCCCGCCCACGATCGCCCCCAGCATCGGCGCCGCCCAGAACAGCCAGAGCTGCTCGAGCGCCCAGCCCTGCGCGAACACGGCCGTGGCCGTGCTCCGGGCCGGATTCACCGAGGTGTTGGTGACGGGGATGCTCACCAGGTGGATCAGCGTCAGGCACAAGCCGATCGCGAGCGGGGCGATCACGCCGGGCGCCCGCTTGTCGGTCGCCCCGTGGATCACGAACAGGAAGACGGCGGTCAGGACCGCCTCGATCAGGAAGCAACTGGCCAGCGGGTAGCCCCCCTTGCCCAGGGCCGCCGTCGGCGAGTGCGGGCCGTAGCCGTTGCTGGCGAAGCCGCTGGCCGCGGCGTCGAAGCCGGGGAGCCCCCGGGCCACGAGGTAGAGCACGCCCGCCCCGGCGATGCCCCCGAGGACCTGGGCCACCCAGTAGGGCACGAGATCCTTGGCGGGGAAGCGGCCGCCGGCCACGAGCCCCGCGGTGACGGCGGGGTTCAGGTGGCAGCCGGAGATGTGGCCGATTGCCGCGGCCATCGTGAGCACCGTCAGGCCGAAGGCGAGCGACACCCCCACGAACCCGATGCCAAGTTCGGGATAGGCAGCCGCCAAGACGGCGCTGCCGCAGCCGCCGAGCACGAGCCAGAAGGTACCGATCGCCTCCGCCAGAAGTTTGCCGGCCATGGTGTCCGCCTCCGCGATGTGTCTTGAATCCGCCTTGCCGGCGGCCAGAATGCCGCGGCGGGCGACAACCTAGAACCACCTTGTTCCGGCCGTCAATCTCACCCGGCGGCCAGCCCGGCGGGGACCGGCCCCCGGCTAGGTGAGCGCGGCCCAGAGTTTGGGCCCGAGCACGATCAGGCCGATCGAGACGGCGGTGAGCACCGCCACCAGTACGCCGCCGCTGGCATGGTCGAGCGCGTCGCGGATCCCGTCGTCGGGATAGGAGCCCACGGCCTTGGCGAGCGCCTCGATCGACGTGTTGAACACCTCGGCCATGATCACCAGGCCGATGGCGAGCGCCACCAGGCCCCACTCGACCGCCGAGAGCCCGAGCCACGCACCCAGCGCGACCGCGGCGGCCGCCACCGGCAGATGGGCCGCGAAGCTCGACTGGGTGCGGACCGAGAGGAACAGGCCGCGAAACGCGTCGGCGAACTTCCCGAGCCAGGTGCGGGGAGGAGGAGGCACGGATCCTTCGCCTCCCGGCCTCAGCCGACCTTCACGTAGGGATCGCCCTTCTTCCAGTTGCAGGGGCAGAGCTCGTCGCTCTGCAGGGCGTCGAGCACGCGGATGACCTCGGCCACGTTGCGGCCGACCCGTCCCTGGTTGACGTCCACCCACTGGATCACGCCGTGGGGGTCGACGATGAACGTGGCCCGCAGGCAGTAGCCCTCGGTCTTCTCGAGGATGCCGAGCTCGGCCGAGAGCTTCTGGGCGGCGATCAGCGGGTAGCCGAGCTTCTCGAGGTCGGGGTGGGCCCGCCGCCAGGCGAGGTGCGAATACTCGTTGTCGGTGCTGCCCCCGACCACGCTCGTGTCGCGGTCGGCGAAGGCCTTCAGTTGCTTGTTGAACTCCGCGAGTTCGGTCGGGCAGACGAACGTGAAGTCCTTGGGATAGAAGAAGTAGACGACCCACTTGCCCGCGTAGTCGGCATTGGTGAGCAGTTTCACGTCGTCCTTGCCGGTGCCCACGCAGGCCTGGCAGGAGAACTGGGGAAACGAGTCGCCAACGGTGAGCATGCGGGAACCTCCGGGGATCGGATCGCAGCCTTGGAGTCTACGGGGCCGCTGGGGGCGGTTCAACACGCGGGCCTCCCGCTTGGGCATACTGGATCGCGATGCCCGCATCGCCCCAGCCGCGCCGCAACCCGTTCGTCCAGCACGACGACCGCACCGGCCGCGCGGTGTTCGTGGCGCCCCGCCGGGACGAACGGCCCGGCGACGCCGAACTCGCCGCGGCGCACGGCGGTGCCGCACCGAGCGCGTGGTGCCCCTTCTGCGTGGGCAACGAAACCCGCACGCCCCCCGACGTGATGCGTGCGCCGGCCGATCCCGCGCGGGCCTGGCAGGCGCGAATCGTGCCCAATCGCTTTCCCTTCGTGGAGGCCGCCGAGCCGGCCGTCATGAACGCCGGTGATCTGCGACCGGCCCTGGGCGTGCACGACGTGGTGATCGAGTCGCCCCGGCACGAGACGTCGGTCCTCACGGTCGATTCCGCCGGCTGGCGGGCCGCCTGGGAGCTCGTGCGGCGGCGGCTGGCCGCGCTCGCCGGGCGGGGTGATCTGGCCTGGGGCACCGTCTTCAAGAACTCAGGACCGCGGGCCGGCGCATCGCTCGAGCACGTCCACAGCCAGCTCGTGGCGATCGATTTCGTGCCGCCGGCGGTGCGGGCGGAGTTCGAGGCGGCGGCCCGGCGGACCGACCCGTTCGCGGATCTCCTGGCCGAGGCCCGGGCCGACGGCCGGATCGTGACGGAGCGCGGCGGCCTCGTGGTGCTCGTGCCCGCCGCTCCCCGCCAGCCCGGCGAGACGTGGATCGTGCCGGCCGCGCGGCAGCCCTTCTTTCATGCGGCCCCGCCCGCCACCGCGGATGCGGTCGCCGACCTCACCCGGGATCTCGTCGGGCGGCTCGCGCGGCTCCTGCCGGGCGCGGACTACAACTGGTGGCTGCATGAAGCTGCCTGGGACGGCGCCACGTCCACGGCCGCGACCGACCGCTGGCACTGGCACCTCGAGATCCTGCCGCGGGCCACGGAACTGGCCGGGTTCGAACTGGCCACCGGCTGCCACATCACGGCGCTCCCGGCAGCCGACGCCGCCGCCCGACTGCGGGACGCGTGACGACGGCCGAGAATTCCGGTCACGCCGTGACCGGCGCAGCGAGGGCGCCGCGGCCGACCCGGTTCCAGCCCAGGAGCCCGGTCACGCCGTGACCGGATCACTTGTGACGCAGCGGCAACTCTGACCCGGGTCCGGCGGAACCGGGCTCCTCACGTGACCGGCGCACGTGCCGCCGCCCACCAGTCGACCGCCGGCGTGAAGCCCGCCGCCGCGTGCCCGAGGATCGTGACCGGCACGCCGGGAAGCAGCCGGCGGAGATCGGCCACGGCATCGGCTGCGATCTGGGCGTCTGATTGCGGGTCGCCCGCGACTCCCCGCGGCGGCACCACCTGCGAAAGCACGCAGGCGGCGATCGAGAGCCCCTCGGACCGGGCTGCGCGCACGGTGGCGAGCGTGCGGCCGATCGCGCCCAGCCGGGCGGAGTCGACGACGACCAGCGGCAGGGCGAACTCGCGGACCAACTCAACGCCGAGCGTCCGCTCCCCGAGCGGTGAGAAGAGGCCGCCGGCACCCTCGACGACCACCAGGTCGCTCGCCCGCCAGGCGGCCAAGCCGGTGCGGAGCAGCGCCTCGTCCACGGCGCGGCCGACGGCGGCGGCGGCTCGCACCGGCGCGATCGCCGCGGGGAATGCCTGCGGGCAGACCTGGGCGGGCGTTCCCGGACGGCCCGCCGCCTCCCAGAGCCGGTATGGATCGCCGCCCGGATCGTCCACGTTGGCGACGCCGCTGGCCACCGGCTTGTAGACGCCCACCCGTCTGCCGGCGGCGACGAGCGACCGCACGATCGCCACGGCCGCGAAGGTCTTGCCGACATCGGTGTCGGTGCCGGTCACGAACAACCCGCGGCCGGGAAAGGCATCGGAAGGGGTCATGGGATGAGTCTCGCCTCGCACGCGTTCCACCGCAGGCCGCCGCCGGGCCGCCGGAAGCGCACTGAGGCTATGTCGCTCGTGCTCCCCGGGAAACACCGCCGCCGGCGTTGCCGCGGCCCCACCTGGTTCCTACACTCCAAGCGTCACTTGAGACCGATTCTCAGCCCCGACTCGTCCCACCCGATGGCCAGCACCCTGACCACCCTCGATCAGGTCGCCGTGGGCGACTTCGTGCGGGTGGGCGACGTCGCCGGCGACGACGGCGTGGCGATCCGCCTGCTCGAGATGGGGCTGACGCCGGGCGTGACCGTCCGCGTCGTCGGCCGCGCTCCGTTCGGCGACCCGCTCGAACTCGAGCTCCGCGGCTACCGGCTCTCGATCCGGCGGGCCGAGGCGGCCCGGGTCGCCATCGAGCCCGAGTGACGGCCCTCCTCCCTCCCGCCAGGCCGTGTCTCGAATGGAACAGCCCCCGACCGGCCAGCGACCGGCGCGGCTCACGGTCGCCCTGCTCGGCAACCCGAACACCGGCAAGAGCACGCTGTTCACGGCCCTGGCGGGTATCCCGACGCGGGTGGGCAACTATCCCGGCGTGACGGTCGAGGAGAAGCTCGGCCGGTTCACGCACGCAGGCACGGTCATCGAGCTCGTCGATCTGCCGGGCACCTACAGCCTCTCACCCCAGGGGCCCGACGAGCAGGTGGCCGTGGACGTGCTCCACGGCCGGCAGCCGGATGTGCCGCGGCCCGACGTGGTGGTCATGGTGGCCGACGCGACCAATCTCGAGCGCAACCTGTTTCTCGCGACGCAGGCCACCGAGCTCGGCCTCCCGCTCGTGGTGGCCCTGACGCTCTCCGACCTCGGCCGCCGCCGGGGCCGCGCGATCGATGACGCCGCGCTCGCCAGCCGCCTGGGCTGCCCGGTGGTCCCCGTCGCGGCGCCGCGGGGCGAAGGGCTCGATGGACTCAAGGCGGCGATCCTGTCGGCAGCGGCGGCCGGCCCGCCGGCACCGCTGCCGCTTCAGCCCGTGCCGGGCGACGGCGGCCGACCCGCGGCCGCCCGCGACGCGATCCGTCGCTACGCCCTCGTCGACCGGCTGCTCGAGGGGCTCATCCGCGTGGATTCCACCCCGCCGCGGCTACCCGAGGACCGCATCGACCGGCTCCTGACGCACCGGCTCTGGGGCACGCTCTTCTTCGCGGCGGTGATGCTCGCGCTCTTCAGTTCGATCTTCTGGCTGGCCGCGCCGCTCATGGATCTGATCTCGGCCGGGATGGACGGTCTCTCCGCCTGGGTGGCCGAGGTGCTCCCCCCGGGGGCGATTCGCGACCTCGTGGTCGACGGGGTGCTCGCGGGGGTGGGGGGCGTGGTGGTGTTCGTGCCGCAGATCGCGCTGTTGTTCCTCTTCATCGCGGCGCTCGAGGGCTGCGGCTATCTGGCCCGGGCCGCCTACCTCATGGACAGGCTGCTCGTGGGGGCGGGGCTCTCGGGCAAGTCGTTCATCCCGCTGCTCTCGAGCTTCGCCTGCGCGATCCCCGGCATCATGGCCGCCCGCACGATCGAAAACCGCCGCGACCGCCTGCTCACGATCCTGGTGGCGCCGCTGATGAGCTGCTCGGCCCGGCTGCCGGTCTACCTGCTCTTGTGTGGCGCGTTCGTGCCCGACGTGGCCGTGGGCCTGCCCTGGCTGCGGCTGCCGGCGGTCGTGCTCGCCGGCATGTACGCCCTCGGCGTCGCGGTGGCGGCGGCCGTGGCCTTCGTGCTTTCGCGCACGATCTTCAAGGGCCCGCCGCAGCCCTTCGTGATGGAGCTGCCCGGCTGGCGGTGGCCGCAGCCGACCGTGGTGGCGGAGCGGGTGCGGGAGGCGGCCTGGTCGTTCCTCAGGAACGCCGGCACGCTGATCCTGGCGATGAGCGTGGTGATCTGGGCCCTGGGCAGCTACCCGAAGCCGGTGCTGCCCGCGGCCGGCGACCTGACCGAGGCGGAAGCGCGGGGCGAAGCGCTGCGGCAGAGCTTTTTGGGTCGGGCGGGGAGGCTGATCGAGCCCGTCGTCACGCCGCTCGGCTGGGACTGGCGGCTCGGCTGCGCCGCGGTGGCGAGCTTCCCGGCCCGCGAGGTCGTGCTCGGCACGCTGGGCGTGATCTACAACCTCGGCGACGTCGACCCCGGCGAGGAGGAGGGAGCCACGGCCCTCGTGCGGCGGCTCAAGGCCGCCACCTGGGACGGCACCGACCGCAAGGTCTTCACCCTGCCGGTCGCGTTGTCGCTGATGGTGTTCTTTGCGCTGTGCGCCCAGTGCGCGAGCACCCTGGTGATCATCGGCAAGGAGACGCGGAGCTGGTTCTGGCCGGTCGTCACGTTCACCTACATGACGGTCCTCGCGTGGCTCGGGGCCTTCGCCACCTACCAACTGGGCACGCGGCTGGGCTGGTGACCATGCAGGACGCCATCGCCATCGCCGTCGCCCTGGCCGCGGGCCTGTGGCTCGCGCGGACGCTCGTGCGGCAACTGGCCGCGCCGGGATGCGGCCAGGCGGACACCCCGCCCGGCAGCGACGGCTTCGTCCCGCTCGACGCCCTCGGCCAGACGGCGAAAAAAGGATCGGGGCGACCCGCAGGCCGCCCCGATCGCTGAATCCACTCGTGGCCTGAATCGGCCTCGATGCAGGTCCGCTGCCGCGGCCCTCCATCAATACATGTCGTAGTCGCCGCCGTGGCCGCCGCCCGCCTTGGCCTTCTGCTCCTTCGGCTTCTCGGCGATCAAAGCGTCGCTCGTCAGGAGCAGGGTCGAGACGCTCGTGGCGTTTTGCAGCGCCGTCCGCGTCACCTTCGCCGGGTCGATCACGCCCGCCTTGACGAGGTCCTCGTAGACCCCCGTCGCGGCGTTGTAGCCGTGGTTGCCCGAGGCCTCGAGCACCTTCTCGCAGACGATCGAGCCGTCCTGGCCGGCGTTCGAGGCGATCATCGAGAGCGGCGCCCGGGCGGCCCGCAGCACGATGTTGTAGCCGATCGTCTCGTCGTCGGAGAGGCCCTTGGGCTTCACCTGCGAGCAGGCCCGCAAGAGGGCCACGCCGCCGCCCGGCAGGATGCCCTCCTCGACGGCCGCCCGCGTGGCGTGCAGCGCATCCTCGACGCGGGCCTTCTTCTCCTTCATCTCGCTCTCGGTCGCGGCGCCGACGTTGATCTTGGCCACGCCGCCGGAGAGCTTCGCCAGCCGCTCCTCGAGCTTCTCGCGGTCGTAGTCGCTCGTCGAGTTCTCGATCTCGCGGCGGATCTGCTCGATCCGGGCCTTGATGTCGGCCGCCTTGCCGGCGCCCTCGATGATCGTGGTGTTGTCCTTGTCGACGATCACCTTCTTGGCCCGGCCCAGTTCGGCCAGGCCGAGGTTCTCGAGCTTCATGCCGAGGTTCTCGAACACCGGGGTGGCCCCGGTGAGGATCGCGATGTCCTCGAGCATCGCCTTGCGGCGGTCGCCGTAGCCCGGAGCCTTGACGGCACACACCTGGAAGGTGCCCCGCAGCCGGTTGATGACGAGCGTGGCGAGCGCCTCGCCGTCGACCTCCTCGGAGACGATCAGGAGCGGCTTGCCCGAGTTCACGACCGCCTCGAGCATCGGCACGATGTCCTTGACCGAGGAGATCTTCTTCTCGAACACCAGGATGTAGCAGTCCTCGAGGACGCACTGCATCTGCTGGGGGTTGGTCACGAAGTAGGGGGAGAGGTAGCCCCGGTCGAACTGCATGCCCTCGACGAACTCGATCTCGGTCTTGAGGCTCTTGCCCTCGTCCACCGTGATCACGCCGTCCTTGCCCACCTTGTCCATCGCCTCGGCGAGCAGGTCGCCGATCTCGGGATCGTTGTTGGCGGCGATCGACGCCACCTGGGCCATCTCCTTCTTGCCCTTCACCGGGATCGCCATCTCCCTGAGCTTGGCGGTGATGTCGGCCACGGCCTTCTCGATGCCGCTCTTCATCTGCACGGGGTTGACCCCGGAGACGACGGCCCGCAGGCCCTCGTTGAAGACGGCCTCGGCGAGCACCGTCGCGGTGGTCGTGCCGTCGCCGGCGACGTCGCTGGTCTTGCTGGCGACCTCACGGACCATCCGGGCGCCCATGTTTTCGTAGACGTCCTCCAGGTCGATCTCCTTGGCCACCGTGACGCCGTCCTTGGTGACGGTCGGGGAGCCGAAGCTCTTCTGGAGGATCACGTTGCGGCCCTTGGGGCCGAGGGTCACCTTCACCGCGCGGGCGAGCTTCGAGACGCCGCGCCGCATCGCCTCGCGGGCCTCCTGATCGAATGCCATCATCTTGGCCATGGGTCTCTTTCTCCTGGGGATGTCGTTCGGGGTTGGATCGAAACAGTCGGTGCGGCACGTGCTCAGCCGAGGATCGCGAGGATGTCGTCCTCGCGCATCAGAAGCAGCTCCTCGTCGCCCACCTTGAACGCCTCGCCGGCGTAGCTCGTGAACACCACCCGGTCGCCGGGCTTAACCTGGAGCGGGTGGCGGACGCCCTTCGAGTCGCACTTGCCCTCGCCCACGCTCACCACCTTGCCGCGGGCCGGCTTGTCCTTGGCGGAGTCGGGCAGCAGGATGCCGCCGGAGGTCCGCTGCTCGCTCTCCTCGCGCTCGACGACGACGCGGTCACCGAGCGGAATCAACGTCGACTTCTTGCGGGCGGTCTTGGTGGCGGTGGCTGTCATGCGTGAAGAACCTCTGGGAAACGGGGAGTGCTCGGGGAAGACAAGTTCGGGCGGGGAACCCTTTGAGGTCGGAACCGAATCCGCCCGTGGGCTGCCTGCCGCCGCCGGTCGACACTGCGACCGTCGCCCCCCTTCCTGCAACTGGCGCGCCGGAACCGAGCCGGCGCCCTTGAGGGAGTGAAAATCCGTGGTTTTCCCGTCTTTCGCGAGCTTGCCGAACCTTCCGGGTGTCCCCGCCCCGCGGCCGGCGGTGCTGCCAGATTGGCAGCGGCGGGGCTCGTTCGGGCCCGCCTCGGCGGCCGCCGGCCGCTCGTGCCCGCGCTGCCGGGCGGCTGTCTGGCCGCATGGCAGGCGGCCGCCCAAACCGGTAAGGTGCACTCGCTCCGGGTCGGCCCCGGACACACGTAGCGAGCACCCGTATGGCGACGCAGCGGATCGACGTTTCCAAGACGGGCGCCGTCTCGGTGGTCCGGTTTCGCGACCGCAAGATCCTCGACGAGGCGGCGATCCAGGAGCTCGGAGCCGAGCTCGCGGCGCTCGTCGATGTCGACAACCGCAAGGCCATTCTCCTCGACTTCGAGGGGGTCGAGTTCCTCTCGAGCGCCGCCCTGGGGAAGCTCATCACCTTCGACCGCAAGGTGAAGACGGCCCAGGGCCGACTGAAGATGTGCGGCATCTCGCCCGGCATCCTGGAGGTCTTCCAGGTCACAAAGCTCAACAAGGTCTTCGACATCCGGGGCGACGCGGCCGAGGCGATCGCGGCCTTCTGACACGGGTGCCCGGCGGAACGAGGCGGAGCGGACGGCATGGCGGACAATCCCCCGGTGAAGACCTGGCGACGGTCGATCGAACTGCCCAGTGAGCGGGGCGCGAGCCGGCTGGTCACCGACGACCTGCTCGAGCAGCTCGGCCTCCACGGCTGGCCGGCGGACGACGTGTTCGCGATTCACCTGGCCGCCGAGGAGGCCCTCGTCAACGCCGTCGTGCATGGCAACCGGCTCGATCCCACGAAGACCGTCCACGTGGAGTGCGAGGTATCGCCCGAGCTCGTCCGGCTCGAGATCACCGACCAGGGCGAGGGCTTCGACCCCGCGAAGGTGCCCGACTGCACGCTCGAGGAGCGGCTCGAGGCGCCCGGCGGCCGCGGCGTGATGCTGATGCGCTCGTTCATGACCAGGATCGAGTACAACGCCAAGGGTAACAGCGTCCTGCTCGAGAAGCGGCGGGGCGACAGGCCGGCAGCCGGTGGCTGACATCGCCGGGCCTAGCCCGTGGCGACGAGTTCCGGGCTCTCGCGGCCGGCGGTGAGGAGCGCTCCCTGCAGCCGGCGGGGCTCGCCGATCGAGCGGAGCAGCAGGTCGCCGTCACCGAGCAGCAGTTCGGCGCCTGGCGTCTCGATGATCTTGGCTTCCGTCTCGCTCGAGACCCGCAGGCCCACGCAGGTCGGCAGGTTGGCCTTGATCGTGCCGCCGATGATCTCCCGGCGGGGCGTCTGCGTGGCAAGGACGAGGTGGATGCCCGCGGCCCGCGCCTTGGCGCCGAGCCGCGCGATGGCCTCCTCGATCTCCCGCCGGTCGTCGCTGGTGGTCACGAGATCCGCATACTCGTCGCAGGCACAGACGATCCGCGGCGTCGGGCGCCGTTCGCGACGGTTGAGCCCGACAAGGTCGTCCACCTCCAGCTCCGCCATCCGCCGGTAGCGGGCCTCCATCTCCTCGATCAGCCCGGTGAGCACCTGCAGGGGGGAGGTCTCGTCGGGGTAGACGATCGGTGCCCGGAGGAAGGGTGAGGACCGCCAGGCCGTGAAGGCGTTTCGCTTGGGATCGATCAGCACCAGCCGCAGCGTGGCGGGGGTGTTGGTCTCGACGAGGCTCGCGATCGCGGCCCGCATCCAGATGCTCTTGCCGCTGCCGGCGGTGCCGACGACGAGCACGTGGCAATGCTCGGGCTTCGCCAGGTCGATGAACACCGGGCGGCCGTCCATGTCCACGCCCACCAGGATCCGGGAGTTTCCCACCAGCGGATCGCGGGCGGGGAGCAGGCCGCGGAGTTCGTCGAACCGCACGGCCCGCCGGTCGGGACGCTCGATGTCGATCGCGATGCGGTCGCCCAGCCGCTCGATCAGCGGTGGATTCTTGAGGTTCATGCCCAGCGCGATCTCCTCCACGAGCCTGGTGAAGCGCGACACCTTGGCGCCCGCTTCCGGTGTGACGAGAAACCGGATGAAGGTGGGGCCCAGGCGGGGCTCCTCGTCGATGGTGGCCTCGAGCCCGTAGTCCTTGAGAACCCGCAGCAGGCTCTCCCGCATGGCCCGATGAACCGCCGTGGGCTGCTGCCAGTCGGGCGAGGGCTGCACCGGGGCCTCGGCATCGACCCCGGCGATCCGGCCGATGGCCTCCTTGAGCCGGGCCTCGGCCCGTTCGATCTCCGTCGGCGAGATCGGCTTCTCGTGGACGGTGTTGGCGAAGGCCACGAGCCGCAGATCGCGCGGCTGCCCCTCCGTGCTCGTGAGCAATAGCCGGTAGAGCGCCGCCTGCGCGAGGTCGGCCTCCCACGCCGGCTTGCCCGACTCCAGCACCACCACGCACCAGGTGTGGCTCTCCGGCAGGCGGAGGAGGGCGTCGGCCGGGCCGCGGAGCAGCACGCTGTCGGCCCAGCCGGGCTCCCGCAGCTCGATCTCGAGCATCCGCTCGCAATCGACGAGGTCGCGGGCGGCGTCGAGCGATCCGTGTTTCCGGTGGACGACCAGCAGCACGCCGGCGAGCCATTCGCAGAGGTTTTCGATCGCCCGCCAGCAGGTCGCGACCTCCCGGGGAAAGTGATTCAAGGTCGGGCGGTCGCGATCCAGTCGCGGCCCGAAGACGCTCCGGTAGACGGCGTCGACGAGGGCCGTCTTCCAGGCCACGGCAGCGGGCTCGGCGTCCTCGAGCACGTCGATCACGTAGAGCGACGAGCCGACCGTGAAGCAGAGCGACACGACCTCGTGGAACAACACGCCCAGTTCGGCCGCGACGACCGCGGCTCCATCTCGGTCCGCCGCGGCATCCCGCTCGGCGAGGAGCCGCTTGCGAATCTCGGCGACACTCAAGGCGACTGGCATGACGGGATCCTCACGGGCCGGGACGCGAGCGGTCGAAGGCCACGAGCGGCGGGATGCCCAGCGTGCCGAACGCGTCGGCGTCGGCCGACAGGATCAGCCGCATCTCCTCGGCGTCGCAGCACGCCGCGGCGGCGAGGTCCTCGATGAACATCACGTGGCGGCGCTGCAGGATCTCCAGGGCCGCGTCTCGCAGCTCGCCGTGGCTGGCCGCGGCCGCAGCCCCGACGGTCCCCAGACCGATCTCCGCGAGGAGCGCTTGCAGGCCGTCGACCTCGAGGTGCTGCCGGATCCAGGTGGCGACGATCTCCGGCGGCACGACCTCCCCGTGGGCCTCGAGGTCGCCCGACCGGGAGTCGGACATGAGCGACCGCACGGCCTCGAGCGCCGCGATCACCTCGGTCGTCGGGGCGAGGGTTCGCACGCGGCGAAACCCGGCCGCGGTGACGCCGGGATCGGATGCCAGGCGGCGCCAGTGCTCCCAGGCCTTCTTCGACGTCAGCGGGATCGGCCGGCGCGACTCCCGGACCACGACCCGCTCCTCGGTGCCGGTCGGCGGCCGGTCGAGGATCTGCTTCAGCCTGTGGGCGAGGGTTCCACCATCCTCGTTGCAGACGCTGATCAGGATCCGCCGGCCCGGTAGGTCGAGCACGAGATCGACGTCCTCACGGTCATCGGGCGTCGTCACCTCCGCTCCCCGCGCGGCGAGCAACACGGCCAGCCCGTGCACGATGTTGCGCTCCGAGCCCGTGGCCTCCGGGGGCTCGCCCCGCCGCTGCTCGAAGAGCACCGAGAGGTACTCGTGGATCGCGGGCGGCATCCGATGGGCTGCCGTGAAGGCCTCCCGGCCGAGGGCACAGAGCCTCCGCGGCGTCGGGTCGGCGGCGAGGAAGCGGCGAAACCGCTTTTCGTCGATCGGCCAGAGCGGATTGAGACGCCGCCGCGGATCGAGCCTGAGCGCCGCCGAGGTGTCGAGCCGGGCGCGGATCAGCTCGCGGGCCTGCTGCTCCGTGAGCGGCGCGAGCACCTGCTCATGCTGGGCCAGCCGGTGGAAATCGTGGGGGGGAACCGCCTGGGCCAAGAGGGGCACCGCCGCCGTCTGCACGCAGGTGACCAAGAGCAGCGCCTGACAGTGATCGAACAGGTCGGCCGCGAGCTTGCCGAAGGCGAAGTAGCCCGCCTCGTCGTCGGCGGCCACCTGCATCGCCTCCAGCTGGTCGAAGCAGAGCACGAGCGGCCTCGTGTCGGTGGCGAGCGCCGCCAGCTGGAGCGTCACACCGAAGGCGACGTGCTCGGGGTCGGCAGTCTCGTCGGCGGGGGCGCCGAGGTCGCAGCCCAGCTGCTCCCGCACGTCGTCCGGCAGGTCGCCCGTCTCCAGCCAGTGCACCACCGCATGCCGCTGCCGCCGCAGCAGGAACAGGCGGCAGGCGCAGGCCAGGTGATAGTCGAGCCCGAGCCGGACACACATCTCCTCGAACGCCGTGCGAAGCGTGCCGCACTGCCCCGGCGTCTCGCAGAAGCGGTCCAGTTCGGCCCGGTCGGGACGGGTTCCCGTCTCCGTGGCGAGCGCCTCGAGCAACAGCGATTCGAGCAGCGGCGCGTTGTCGGCGCCCTTCCTGACCAAATCCCGCACCAGGCCCTGCCGCAGGTGCCTGCGGATCATGTTCGGGCTGGTCGTGAGCCGGATGTACGAGAAGATCGGGGTCGGTGCGATCCTGCCGGCCGCCGACGTGCGGAGCCGGGAGAGGGTGTGGGTCTTGCCGCTGCCGGCCACCCCGTGAATCAGGATCGATCGCTTCTTTCGCTGGCGGGCGACCTCCTCGAGCAGCTGGAGGCAGAAGTCGGTGACCTCACCGTGGATCGCGGGCACGTCGACGACGGGCTGGGCCCACGCGTCGGACATGATGCCGTTGTTGAACGGATTGGCCTGCAGCCGCGCAGCCATGGACGGAGGTTCTCCCCGAGCGGGTCGTCGACCAGGGCGGCCTGCCCGGCACCACGGAGTCCGTCCTCAGGCAGGCTAGCGGGAGGCGGACGGCGGGCAATCAGCGGCGGGAAATGGCTCGCGGCACCGGTCGCCAGGCGGCTGGACAGTTGCGGCCCGCCCGGGCCGGGAGCCTCGCTTTTGCCCGCTCGAATCGCTATTCTCGGGGGCTCGTCCTTTCGACGATCCCCGATAGCTCAATGGTAGAGCGGCCGGCTGTTAACCGGTAGGTTGTAGGTTCGAGCCCTACTCGGGGAGTTTCGCGCTGTTTCGCGCAAGCCCGCCCGGCGCTCGCTTGGGGCGCAGCCCAGATCGGCGTTTCTGCCGACCTGATTTCCGCGCCGCGACGGGGCCTGCACAGCCGGGCCACCTCACCGTCCGACCCGCCTCGGAAGATGCCGGGCCAACCGGGCGAAAGCCAGATTTTTCATGGCCGACTTGCCCGGACCGGCCGAGATGA
>JBJTAA010000341.1:0-2541 GCA_046090525.1 Planctomycetota bacterium | reverse complement strand
ATGAGCGTCGCGGGCCGTGAGATCGTGCTGGGCGTGAGCGGCGGGATCGCGGCCTACAAGGCGGCGGCCCTGACGAGCATGCTCGTGCAGCGCGGGGCCGGCGTGACGGCCGTGCTCACCCGCAACGCCCGGCGGTTCGTGGGGGCGGCCACGTTCGCCGCGCTCACCGGCCGGCCGGTGGCTTCGCGGAGCTTCGATCCCGGGGCCTTTCCGCTCGGGGCCCACATCGAACTGGCCGAACGGGCCGATCTGGTGATCGTGGCTCCGGCCACCGCCGACTTTCTCGCCAAGGCGGCATCGGGCGCGGCCGATGACCTGCTCACCACGCTCGTCCTCTGCGCCGAGTGCCCGCTGCTCGTGGCCCCGGCGATGAACGCCGCGATGTGGGCCAAGCCGGCCGTGCAGCGGAACGTCGATCGGCTCGCCGCCGACGGCGTGCACGTGATCCCGCCCGGCAGCGGCTGGCTCTCCTGCCGCAAGGAGGGGACGGGGCGGATGGCCGAGCCCGACGAGATCGCGGCCATGGTCGAGCGGGTGCTCGCCCAGCGGCCGGGCCGCCGGGCCTAGGGCCGCAGGGAGCCTCACGAGAGCCGATGGCAAAGATCCTCCTCACGGCCGGCCCCACGCGGGCCTTCATCGACGACGTCCGGTTTCTCAGCAACGCGTCGAGCGGGCGGATGGCGGCGGCCCTGGCGGCGGCGGCGCTCGCCCGCGGCCACGAGGTGACGATCGTCAGCGGCCCGGTGCACGTCGCCTATCCCAAGGCCGCCCGCGTCGTTCCGGTCGTGACCACCGCGGAGATGCTCGCCGCGTCGCTCGCGGAGCTGCCGCGGTGCGACGGCGTGATCGCGGCGGCGGCGCCCTGCGACTTCGAGCCCGTGCGGAAGGCGGCGGGCAAGATCCCCCGCGTCGGCTCGGGCCTGAAGCTGGAACTGCGGCCCACGCCCGACGTGATCGCGACGCTGGCCCGCAAGGCGCCGCGGACGAAATGGTTCGTGGCTTTCGCGCTCGAACCGGGGGCCGACCCGCGGCGGGCCTTCGAGAAGATCGAGGCCAAGCGGTGCGACCTGATCGTGGTCAACGACCTGACGGCGATGGAGGGGGAGAAGACGGCCGTGACCGTCTACGACCGCCGCCACGAGGCGGTGGGCAGCCGGGCGGGCACCAAGCGGGCCGTCGCGGGCTGGCTGATCCGGCTCTTCGAGAGCCGCCTCGGGGCGAAAAATCAGTAGACTCCGTTCCCCGCACTGGTCCGTCCCCTTCCGCGAGCCATCCATGATCACCGTCGCCGTCCTGGGCGCCACCGGCTATACGGCCCTCGAGGCCATCAAGATCCTGCTCCGGCATCCGCAGGCCAAGATCGTCGCCGTCACGAGCCGGCAGGAGGGAAGGCCGCCGATCTCGAGCGTCCATCCGAGCCTCGTGGGGCGGCTCGAGTTGCAGCTCGAGGACCTCGAGCCCGAGGAGGTGGGGCGGCGGGCCGACTGCGTGTTCGGCTGCCTGCCGCACTGCGCGAGCGCGGAGATCCTGCCGCGGGTGGTCGCCGCCGGGGCGAAGGTCGTGGACTTCAGCGCCGACTACCGGCTCGACGACGCGGGCACCTACCTCGAGTGGTACGGCCACGAGCACCCCGACCCGGCCCGGCTGGGGAGCACGGTGTACGGCCTGCCGGAACTGTTCCGCGAGCGGATCGCGGGCCAGCAGCTCGTCGCCAATCCCGGCTGCTACGCCACGTCCGCGATCCTGCCGCTGGCGCCGCTCGTGAAGGCGGGGCTCGTGGAGCCCACCGACATCATCATCGATTCCAAGAGCGGCGTGAGCGGCGCGGGGCGGCAGCCGAAGCTGATGACGCACTTCCCGGAGTGCAACGAGAGCATGTCGGCCTACAACGTGGGGCGTCATCGCCACACCCCCGAGATCGAGCAAATCCTCGCCCGCCACGCCGGCACGCGGCCGGAGGTGATCTTCACGCCGCAGCTCGCGCCGATGGATCGCGGCATTCTCTCGACGATCTACGCCCGCCCCACGAAGCGGGTGACGGAGGCCGACGTGCTCGGCCTGCTCCGGGAGGCCTACGAGGGCGAGCGGTTCGTGCGGGTGGTGGACCATCTGCCGGGCACGAAGGACACGGTCGACACCAACTTCTGCGACATCACCGCCCGCGTCGTCCGCGGCCGGATCCTGCTGATCAGCTGTCTCGACAACCTCGTGAAGGGGGCCGCCGGCGCCGCCGTGCAGAACTTCAACGTCCTCTTCGGCCTCCCCGAGCACGCCGGACTGCTGTGAGCACGATCCCAACTTCATCCGCTGGTCGCTGTGGCCCCTGGATTCCGCGGGCAAGATGCCCGCGGCTACGGGTGGCAATCGACGTTCCATTCGGCCCATCCATGGACTGCGAGGGGTTGCCCATGCCAATCGAGCGGCGTAGGAAGCCGAGCGCAGCCAGGATGGCGAAGCGAGGTTTCCGTCGAGCGACCGAAGGGCAGGATGCCCTGAGGGAGCGTCCGGCGAGATGGCATGGGCGACCCCGAGCGTGAGAAA
>JBJTAA010000340.1:0-5967 GCA_046090525.1 Planctomycetota bacterium | reverse complement strand
GTCGTCACCGACCCGCCGTTGATCCGCGTCGTGCCGCCCGCGTTCACGTACAAGCGGGCCAGGGGCGTCGCGGAACCGACGGCACCGCCGAAGGTCGTCGTGCCGCTCGTGCGGAGCCACGCGCCGTAGCCGCCGTCGAGCGTGCTCGCAAAGCCGATCGCCCGGGTGCCCGCCGCGAAGGTCGTGTCGGCGCCCAGCACCACCGCGTCGCCGTACACCTGCCCGGCGTTTCCGGTCGTGGTGACGCTGCCGCCGTTGATCACGGTCGTGCCGCCCGCGTCGGTCGCCAGGCTCAGAAGTGCCGTGGTGGAACCGACCGCACCACCGAACGTGGTCGTGCCCGCCGTGTTGGCGACGAGCCGGGCCGCCCCGTCGACGGTGCTCGCGAAGCTGATCGCGCCCGAACCGGCATGCAGCTGGGCGAGGGCACCCAGGATCACG
This sequence comes from Planctomycetota bacterium, assembly GCA_046090525.1. Classification (GTDB taxonomy): domain Bacteria; phylum Planctomycetota; class Planctomycetia; order Pirellulales; family UBA1268; genus QWPN01. The sequence goes on along the minus strand of JBJTAA010000340.1, from coordinate 5,526 downwards.
GCATCGCCGAAGACCTGCCCGTCCCCACCCGTGGTGGTCACATCGCCGCCATTCAGGGCCGTGGTGCCGCCAGCGTCGGTGGCGAGGCTCACGAGCGGCGTCGTGCCGCCGACGGCGCCGCCGAAGGTCGTCGTGCCCTGCGAGTTCGCCGCGAGAGCGAACGCCCCGTCGAGCGTGGTCGCGAACGTGAGCGCACCACCCGAGAGCGTCGTGTCGGCACCCAGCGTCGCCGCATCGTTGTAGGTCTGGCTGCCGGTCGTGGTCACCGACCCGCCGTCGAACTGCGTCGTGCCGCCGGCATCCGTCACCAGGCTCGCGAGCGCCGTCTGGCCGCCCACGGCCCCGCCGAAGGTCGTCGTGCCCTGCGAGTTCGCCGCGAGAGCGAACGCCCCGTCGAGCGTGGTGGCAAACGTGAGCGCGCTACCCGAGAGCGTCGTGGCAGCGCCGAGCGCGACTGCGTCGTTGTAGGTCTGGCTGCCCGTGGTGGTCACCGACCCGCCGTTGATCCGCGTCGTGCCGCCGGCGTCGGTCACCAGGCTCGCGAGCGCCGCCGTTCCGCCCACCGCCCCGTCGAAGGTCGTCAGACCCTGCGAGTTGGCCGCGAGGGCGAACGCCCCGTCGAGCGTGGTGGCGAACGTGATCGCGCCGCCCGAGAGCGTCGTGGCAGCGCCGAGCGTGGCCGCGTCGTTGTAGGTCTGGCTGCCGGTCGTCGCGACCGACCCGCCGTTGATCGCCGTCGTGCCGCTGGCATCCGTCACCAGGCTCGCGAGCGCCGCCTGGCCGCCCACGGCGCCGCCGAAGGTCGTCGGGCCCTGCGAGTTCGCCGCGAGGGCGAACGCACCGTCGAGCGTCGTGGCGAACGTGATCGCGCTACCCGAGAGGGTCGTGGCCGCACCGAGGGTGGCCGCGTCGTTGTAGGTCTGGCTGCCGGTCGTGGTCACCGACCCGCCGTTGATCCGCGTCGTGCCGCCCGCGTCGGTCACCAGGCTCGCGAGCGCCGCCTGGCCGCCCACGGCGCCGCCGAAGGTCGTGATGCCCTGGGTGTTCACCGTGGCGCTGAACGCACCGTCGAGCGTGCTGGCGAACGTGATCGCCCCGGCCGCCTGGGCCGTGAACACGGTGTTGGCACCGAGCAGCACCGGGTCGTTGTAGACCTGGCTCGTCGGGCTTCCGGTCGTGACGGCACCGCCATTGACGAGCGTGCGGCCGGCGGCGTCGGTCTCGACATGGGCCAGCGGCGTGGTGCCGCCCACCGCGGCCGCGAAGGTCGTGTCGCCCGCGGCGTTGACGACGAGGCGGGCGGCCCCATCGACCGTGCCGGCGAACAGGGCGGCGCCGGCTCCGGTCGACACGGTCGTGTCGGCGGTGAGCATGACGCCGGCGTTCGGGCTCGTGCGGCCGAAGGTGGCCGCCGCATCGGTCGTGCGGATCGTGCCCGCGAGGTTCGTGCCCGAGGCCGTAGCCGTGGAGACGCCGCCCACGAAGTGGAGGTCGTCGGTCGCCTGGTCGCCAAGCGTCACGCTGCCCAGGTTGCCGAAGGCGACGGGGTCGGTGATCGACACGGCCGAGCCGGTCAGCGCGATGTGGTAGGCCGACTTGTAGGTCGGGGCCGCGACGAGCCCGCCGAGCGACACGTCGCCCAGGAAGCGGACGGTCGCGCCCGTGCCCGCCCGGACCGTCACCTCGCCGGGGCTCGTGACCGCACCGGAGTAGGTCTGATCGCCCGTCGTGCGGACGCTCACGCCGGCCGCCAGGGCCGCGGCCCCCGACACCGCGAGGTTCTCGAGCGCGGTGACGGCCCCGATCGAGCCGTCGGCGGCGAGGTTGCCCGCCAGAGCGAGGCCCTGCTGGCCGTGGACCGTCCCCTCGATGGTCGAGAGGAACCGGGCCGTGCCGACCGCGGCTCCTTCCGCCACGTCGATCGCGATGTCGGCCGCGAGCGTCACCGCATGCTCGAACCGGGCGTCGCCGCCGGCGGTCGTAATGTCGCCGCCAAGCGTGATCCCGCCGGGGGCCGTGACGGCGAGCGCCGTGCCGGACGCCGCGGACAGCGTGAGGGCCCCCAGCGTGATCGCCCCGGACTCGGTGAATGCGATCCGGCCCGTGTTGCCCGTCAGCGTGCCGACGGTGTTGGCACCGTTCAGAACCCAGTTCCCCGCCTTGCCCTGAAGGTCGAGAACGCCTGCGTTGATCGGCTGGGTCTGCGTGACCGTGCCCTGCGACTCGAGCGTGGCCGTGGCCGTGCCCACCGTGATGCCGCTCACCCCGTCAACAGTGCCGATCTCATACCCCGAATCCTCGCGGATCGAGATCGGGGCGTTGCTTGTTTCGACCGCCAGCGTATCGAAGGAGTTACCGGAGCTCACGGCCGTCGCCCCACCGCTGGCCGAGACCCGCATTCCCTTTGAGTGGATCGGCGCGTAGGCGCTCTGGGTGATCGTCGTGCCCGAGACCAGGCTCACCGTGTCGGTGGACCAGATCGGGGCGTTGATGGCGACGGCCCGGGCGGCCTCGAGCCGCAGCCACGCATTCCGCTCGGCGGCCGTCTCGTTGATGGCGGCGTTGACCGTCACGTCGCCCGTCCGGGCGACGAGCTGGAGGTAGGCCGCCGTGGCGGCGACGTCCACCTTCTGGGCGACGGTGACGGTGCCACCCACGATCGTGGTGGCGTTCGCCAGCCACGAGTTCCCGCTGCCCTGCTGGGTGCCGATCGAGCCGATCGTGACGGCCCCCGTTCCGCTTGCCGCGTCACCGATCACCACCCGGGCCCAGCCCGGGGCGATGGCCGCGAGGTCGGTGTCGGAGATGTCGAGCGTGCCCGAGGTGCTGCCGGTCGGCGTGCCGACGCGGATCGGCCGGGAGGCCGTGTGGGGTTGCACGACCAGCGTGCCCGTCGCCGACCCGACGACCGAGGCCATGCCGCCGCGGAACTCGACCTCGTTGGCCGTGAGCGTGACGTCGCCCGCCGCGGCCAGGCCGCCCAGGAACTCGACGGCCGTGGTCGACGTGATCGCGAGATCATCGGCCGCGGTGACCAGGCCGCTGAACCGAGTCGTGCCCGTCACGCCGACCAACGTGATCGTGCCGCCAACGGCGAACGTGCCGCCGAAGGTGACGCCCGTCGCGTTCCTGATCACGAGATCGCCCCCGACGGTGACGCCGGAGCCGAAGGCCACCATGCCGGTGGCGACGATCACGAGATCACCCGCCACGTCCACGATGCCGCCGATCGTGACCGTGCCGGCCGTGATCGCGAGATCGCCCGTCAGGCCCACCGACTGCTCGAACACGACCGCGTCGCGGGTGGCACTCGTGACCGTGAGATCGTCGAGCTTCCAGCGGCTGCCAATCGCGCCGGTGACGAGCACGTTGGTGTGGGCCGCGAGCAGCAGGTCTTCGTCGTCGCCGACGTCGTCGCCGTTCGGGTCGCCGTCGATCATGCCCTTGCCGGTGCCGAAGACCACGATCGAGCCTGTCGTGGCCGTGGCCGTGCCGGAGACGCCCGCGGGGACGATCACGTTGTCGTCGATCGAGATCGAGGTGCCGCTGACGGTGGCCGCGGCCGAGTCGAAGTGGAAGGTGTTGCCCGAGCCGACGATCGAGACCGAGCCCGTCGAGACGAGCGAGTTCATGTCGATCGTGCCGCCGGCCCGCGGGGCGCGGAGCACGAGACCGTCGCGGAACGAGCCCTCGGGCGAGTGGAACAGGTGCTGCCCCTCGATCCGGCCGATCGTGACGGTCTCGAAGGAGTCGTTGAACTGTGCGATCTCGTCGGCGTCGAGCGTGAAGTCGTAGGGCGCCGCCACCTCGATCCGCGGGTTCACCGTGTAGTTGCTGCCGGCCTGGAGGACCTGGAAGTGACTGACGGCGAACCGGCCGCTGACCGGGTCGGGGTTGGCGGTGTCGAGGATGGCGACCAGGCGGGCCTGCTGGCCCGGCAGGGCCACGTCCACGCGGGGCGCGGTCACGTAGCCCGAGCCACCGCTGGTCACCGTGAAGCCGATGATCGAGCCGTCGTCGCCCACGACCGCCTCGACGACGGCGGGGTTGGCGGGCGTTGCTCCGTCGATGCCGCCGCCGATCAGCGTCACGACCGGAGCGGTCGTGTAGTTGGTGCCGCCGAAGACGACCTCGACGAACTGCACCGCCCCGCTGCGGGCGGTGGCCGTGCCGAAGGCCCGCTCTCCCGGCGGGGCGACGACCACCGTCGGCGCGTCCGGGCCGCTGTAGCCACGACCGCCCCAGAACGAGCCCGGAGCGACGTCGAGCCTGCCGTCGGCCAAAGCGCCGAGGCCGCCAGCCACGAGTTTGCCCTGGACCCGGGCGCGGGCGCCCGCCAGGCCGACCTCGGCGTCGACCTTCACCGGCTGGAGGATGATCTCGCGACCGGTCGAGGCGAGCGGCCCCTTGTTGAGCGGTACTTTGACCTCGATGTCGTCGGCCGTGAGCTTCACGCTCGCGTCGCCGACACGGATCTGGCCCCCCTCGTAGACGATGTCGCCGTTGGCGTCACGCTCGTAGATCGGGATCGTCTTGGCGTCGTCCTGCCAGAGGAGACGGCCCTGGCCGTCCACCCGCTGCACGGGCGCACCCAGTTCGAGGGCCCCGCCGAACGTCGTGATCGCGACGTCGCCGCCTCGCGTGATGATGCCGTCCACCAGCTCGTCGCGGCCGATCCGCAGCCCGTCCTTCTCCAGGAGCGAGATGCTGCCGCCGGCCTGGAGCGTCTCGGCGACGAAGGTCTCCACGTCGCTCTTGAGCGGCTTGGAGGGGTCGCCGATCTGGATGCCGGCCACCGTCACGAGCCGGCCGCCGGCCGCCTGGATGTGGACCCGGTTGAGGGGCGTGCCGTCGGCGGCGAGCGCCGGCTGCGTGACGTCGAAATCGACGATCCGGCCGAAACCGTTGGGCCGGATCGTGACCCGCGGGGCCTGACCGTAGCCCTCGCCCGGATAGGTGATCCGCAGGCCCTCGATCGTGCCGTCGCCGGCCACGATCGCCACGGCGGTGGCCAGCCCCTCGATGTCGACGCTCGGCGGCAGGTCGACGGAATAACCGCTGCCCCTGCGCTCCGTGCCGTCTGCATTCATCACCGGATTGAAACCGATCACCCTGCCGTCGCCGTCGAGGACCGCCGTGAACTCGGCCCCGGTGCCGACCGAGATGCCGGGGTAATCCCCGGCGTCGAGGAGGTCGTCGATCGCCACCGTTGACTGGTAGCGGAAGTCGCCGTCGAGCCACCCGATCGTGCGGGCCCCCTTGGGCACGCCCTGCCGCATGTCAAACGGGAAGAAGACCTCGCCCGACGTGACCACCGAGCCCTTGTCGGCATAGAGCAGCACGCGGCCCCGGCCGTCGCCGTAGCCCACGCCCGAGCCGGGATTGGTGCTCGTGATCATCGCATCCACCTGGATGCTCGCCGCCGGCGCGATCACCACCTGCGGCCGGGGCGACTGGTAGTAGCCCGAGCCGCCGCCGAGCACCGTGATGCCCGTGATCTGGCCGTTGGCGACCGTCGCCCGCGCC
>JBJTAA010000339.1:0-8633 GCA_046090525.1 Planctomycetota bacterium | reverse complement strand
TCCTGCTCGAGGAGCTGCCGGCAAGTGCCGACGTGGCCCGGGCGATCAGCCATCACCGCCAGGAGGTGCAGCGAATCGTCCGCGGCGACGATCCCCGGCTGCTGGTGATCGTCGGCCCCTGCTCGATCCACGACGTGGCCGCCGCCCGGGACTACGCCACCCGGCTCGCACCGCTGGCCGCGGAGCATGCCGCCCGGCTCAAGATCGTGATGCGGGTCTACTTCGAGAAGCCGCGGACCACCGTCGGCTGGAAGGGCCTGATCAACGATCCCGCGCTCGACGGCAGCTTTCAGATCAACCGCGGCCTGCACGCCGCCCGGGGACTCCTGCTCGACATCGCCCGGCTCGGCCTGGCTGCGGGCTGCGAGTTCCTCGACACGATCACGCCGCAGTTCATCGCGGATCTCGTGAGCTGGGGCGCGATCGGCGCCCGCACGACCGAGAGCCAGGTGCACCGCGAACTGGCCAGCGGCCTCTCCTGCCCGGTGGGCTTCAAGAACAGCACCGACGGCCGGGTGGGCGTGGCCATCGACGCGATCCGGGCCGCGGCGATCGGCCACCACTTCCTCTCGGTCACCAAGCAGGGCCTGGTCGCGATCGTCGAGACCACCGGCAACGCCGACTGCCATCTGATCCTGCGGGGCTCCGACCGGGGCCGCAACGACGACCCGACCTCGGTCGCCGAGGCTGCGGCCGCCCTGCGGGCCGCCGGCGTCAACGAGCGACTCTTGATCGACTGCTCCCACGGCAACAGTGGCAAGGATCACCGCCGGCAGCGGGACGTGGTGGCGAGTCTGGCGGCCCAACGGGCCGCGGGCGGCTCGGCGATCATGGGGGCGATGATCGAGAGCCACCTCGTGGAGGGGCGGCAGGAGTGCCGCGACCCGGTTGCGCTCGAGTATGGCCGGTCGATCACCGACGCCTGCGTCGGCTGGGACGAGACGGTGGAACTGCTGCGGCAGCTCGCCGCGACCGCGTAGCCGCGGGTTTGAAAGTGGCCGCGGGTTTACAACCCGCGGAATCCGCGGCCCACTCCTTCAGCGTTCGGGCACCAACCGGCCTTTGCCCCGTTTTCGGCGGGTTACAAACCCGCCGCCACTCTGTGCAAGCCCACCACCTGAACCGTTTTTTCATCCGATCCGTACAGGATTCTCACGGAGCCGGACTGGACCGAACCCGTAGGATTCCGCGTGTCCGGGGCAATCGGGCCCGAGGCGGCCCTTGAGCCAAGGAGGGATGAGATGAACCGCGACGATCTGCTTTCGCTCTGCGACCGTTTCGCCCACCGCCGCCAGAAGCTGCTCGTCGGCCGGCTGAGCGTGGAACTCGTGGCTCCGGTCGAGGACCCGGTGCCCGAGATCATCCGCAGCTTCCGCGATGCCGAGATCTCCGAAAGCGAGAAGAACGCCCTGCTCTCGCTGGTCTGTGACGAGGAGGAGGATCCCGGCTACTGCGACGACGAGGTCTGCATCACCGACCCCTATGCCGACGAGTTGGCCGCGGCCTGCGACGACGACGAGGTCGGGTGAGCGAGGAATCCCCGTGTTTCATGCGGGATTTGCGGTCGCCGGCGAGACTGTTCGGGCTCGCGATCGGTGGTTTGGCGGGCTAGAATGAAGATGTTCTGCCGGCCCTGCCTCACCCGCCCACCGCCCGGACCGCGCCCATGCACGCCCCCGTCCGCCGCCGCCGCGGTCTGGCAGTGCTCGCGACCGCAGTCGCCGCGGTCGCCGGTGGCGGAAGAGCCCCGGCAAACTCGCCCGATCATCAGGCCTTTTTCGAGAGCCGCGTCCGGCCGCTGCTGGTGGCCAAGTGCCAGGAGTGTCACGGCCCCAAAGTGTCCGAGGCGGGACTGCGGCTCGACAGCCGGCCGGCGGTCCTGGCCGGGGGCCAGTCGGGACCGGTCGCGGTCGGGGGTGACGCCGCCCACAGCCGCCTGATCGAGGCGGTCAAGCGGGCCGGCGACCTCCAGATGCCGCCCGACGAGCCACTGTCGGCCGACGAGGTGGCGGTGCTCGAGCAGTGGGTGGCTGCCGGCATGCCGTGGAGCGGCCCGGGCAGCGGCGGCCCGGACGATCCGCTCGCCGCCTCCGCGGCTCCGCTCGACATGGATGCTCGGCTGCGGGAGGCCCGCGCCGAGCACTGGGCGTTTCGGTCGCCCGAGCGGCACACGCCTCCGGCGGTGCCGGAGGTGGTTGCCGATCCGCTCCGCGGATCGTGGAACGATTCGGCCATCGACCGGTTCCTGGCCCGTGACATCGCCGCCGCGGGAATCGCCCCCTCCCCGCAGGCACCGCCCTGGGAGCTCGTCCGTCGGCTCTCCTTCGACCTCACCGGCCTGCCGCCGGCGGCCGCCGACGTGGAAGCGTTCGCGAGCGACCCGTCGGATGCTGCCTACGCGGCGCTCGTCGAGCGACTCCTCGCCTCCCGCGCGCACGCGGAGCACTGGGCGCGAAAGTGGCTCGATCTGGCCCGCTATGCCGACACGATGGGATATGCCTTCGACGGGCAGGCCAGCGGCTACCCGTTCGCCTGGACCTACCGTGACTGGGTCGTGCGGGCCCTGCATGACGACGTGCCTTACGACCGGTTCGTGACGCTGCAGCTCGCGGCCGATCTCGTCGAGCCCGCCGTGCCACCGGCCGATCTGGCCGCGCTCGGTTTTCTGACCGTGGGCCGCACGTTCCTCGGCAACCAGCACGACATCATCGACGACCGGATCGACCTCGTGACCCGTGGCCTGTTGGGCCTCACCGTCGCCTGCGCCCGCTGCCACGACCACAAGTACGAGCCGGTCACCATGGCCGACTACTACGCCCTGCACGGCATCTTCGCCAGTTGCGAGATCCCCGAGGAGCTGCCGGTGATCGGGGAGCCGCTTCCGGGCCCGGAGGCCGCGGCCTTCGCCAAAAAGCGCAGCGAGCTTCAGGAGCGGGTGGCGGCCCACGAGCGGGCGGTGCACGAGCGGGCCATCCGCGATGCGGTGCTCCACGCCGCCGACTACCTGCTCGAGACCTCCCGGCCGCTGCCGCGCCCCGACGGCCGTCCACCGCGGCTGCCCGACGGCTACGAGATCGAGCAACTGCTCATCGATCGCCTCGTGCGAAAGCTCAACGGCACCCCCAGCGACCATCCGATCCTCGGGCTCTGGGTGGCCGTGCGGAGCCTGCCCGATGGGCAGTTCGCGGAGGCCGTGGCGGCGGTGCTCGCGGGCTGGGAGTCGGACGGGGCCGCCCCCGTCAACGGCGCCGTCCGGGGCGAGATGCTCTCGGCCCGACCGACTTCGCCGCGTGCGTTGGCCGAGGCCTACGCGCGGGCGATCCAGCGGGCCCATGCCGTCGCCGGCACGCCCGAGGACGCGCCCGACCTGGCCGCGATCCGCGAGGCGTTCACGGTGCCGGGCGCGCCGCTGGTCGTCCTGCCGAGCGAGGCGATGCGGGTGGCGGTCCGCGAGGAGGCGACGGAACACCGCCGGCGGCAGCGCGACGTCACCGAGCACGAGGCGCAGGCGCCGGGCGGTCCCCCGCGGGCGATGGTGCTCCGGGACTCGGCGACGCCGCACGACAGCCGGATTCTCCTGCGGGGCAACCCCGGCCGGCCCGGCGAGCCCGTCCCCCGGCGGCTCCCGCAGCTCCTCGGCGGCACGGAGGTGAATCGCGAAGCGAGCGGCCGGCTGGAACTGGCGCGGGCGATCACGGCGCCGACCAACCCCCTGGCGGCCAGGGTGATCGTCAACTGGGCCTGGACCCACCACTTCGGCCGGGGCCTGGTCGCCACGCCGGGTGACCTGGGCCTCCGCGGCGAGCCACCCAGCCACCCCGAACTGCTCGACGATCTCGCGCGGCGGTTCGTCGAGGAGGGAGGTGCGAGTCTCCGCTGGCTGCACCGCGAGATCGTGACGAGCCGCGCCTGGCGGCAGACGAGCACGATCCGGCCGGAGCTCGCCGAGCGCGACCCCGACAACCTGCTCTACGCTCGAGCCAACCGGCGCCGTCTCGATTGGGAGGCCTGGCGCGACGCCCTCTGCACGGCCGCCGGCACGCTCGACCTCGCCTGGCCGGGCGGGCCAGGCATCGATCCCGTGGCGACCGACCGCATGCACGCGCGCTCGCTCTACGCCCGCCTCGATCGGCAGGACGTGCCGGGGCTCTTGCGGACCTTCGATATCGCCAATCCCGACACGGCCGTGCACGCCCGCACCCGCACGACCGTGCCGCAGCAGGCGCTGGCTGCGCTCAACGCGCCGCTGGTGGTCGAGGCGGCCCGCCGGCTGGCGGGTCGAGCGACGGCCGAGGCGGGCGGGGGCGGCGCCGAGGCCTTCATCGAGCGGCTCTGGCGGGCGGCGCTTGCGCGGACGCCGTCGGCCGACGAGCGGGCCCTCGCGCTCGAATGGCTGGCGGCGGAAGGGGCGGACCCCGAGCAGTCCTTCGGGCCGCGGGAGCGGCTGGCCCAGGCCGTGCTCGCGACGGCGGAGTTCGAGTTCATCGACTGACCGACTTCACCGCGGCCCCACCGGGCTTCGACGACATACGCAGATGAACCCATGACCGACCAGCCGCTTCCTTCAGAGCCGGTTCTTTCCCGCCGGCAGGCACTGGTGCGGTCCGGCCTCGGCCTCGGCTGGCTCGGCGCGGCGAGCCTGTTCGCCGACGAGGCCCGGGCTGCGGCAACGCTGCCGGCCACGCTCGCCCCCCGGCCACCGCACTTCGCCCCGCGGGCCCGGGCGGTGATCCACATCTTCGCCAACGGCGGCCCCAGCCATCTCGACACGTTCGACCGCAAGGTGGCGCTCGAGAAGTATGCCGGCCGTGAGATTCCCGGCGCCCTGACGACCGAGCGGCGGACCGGTGCGGCGCTGCCCTCGCCGTTCACGTTTGCCCGCCATGGCGAGAGCGGCCTGGAGGTGAGCGAGCTCTTTCCCTCGGTGGCCCGCCATGCCGACCGGCTGTGCGTGGTGCGGAGCATGCATGCCGACGTGCCCAACCACGAGCCCTCGCTGATGCTGATGAACTGCGGCGACGCGCGGCTCGTGCGGCCGGCGGCCGGCGCGTGGGTCACCTACGGCCTGGGCACCGAGAACCAGAATCTCCCCGGGTTCGTGGCCATGTGCCCGGGCGGCTATCCGGTCAAGGGCACCGAGAACTGGCGGAGCGCCTTCCTCCCAGGCGCCTTCCAGGGCACCTACGTCGACACCAAGAAGCGGCAGGTGGACGAGCTCGTCCAATACGTCCGCCATCCCGTGCTCGACCGCGATGCCCAGCGGCGGCAGTTCGACCTGGCCACGGCCCTCGACCGGCGGCACCTCGCCGCCCGCGAGCACGATCCCCTGCTCGAGGCCCGGCTCGCCTCGATGGAACTCGCCTGGCGGATGCAGGCCGAGGCGGGCGAGGCGTTCGACGTCTCCCGGGAGCCGCAGCACGTGCTCGAGCGGTACGGCGACGACGTCCAGGGCCGGCAGATGCTGATCGCCCGCCGGCTCGTGGAGCGCGGAGTCCGCTACGTGCAGGTGTGGCACGGCGCGGGGCAGCCGTGGGACAGCCACGACAAGATCGAGTCGAACCATCGGCGGCTGGCGAAGCAGAGCGACCAGGCAATCGGCGCGCTCCTGGACGATCTCGTCGGTCTCGGCCTGCTCGAAAGCACGCTCGTGCTCTGGGGGGGCGAGTTCGGCCGGACGCCGACGGTGGAACTGCCCAATGGCCAGGGCGCCGACGGCAGCGGCCGCGACCACAACCACCACGGCTTCACCGTCTGGCTGGCCGGCGGCGGGGTGAAGGGGGGGCACGTGCACGGGGCCACCGACGAGTTCGGCTTCAAGGCGGTCGAGAACCGCGTGCACGTCCACGACCTGCAGGCCACGATGCTGCACCTCCTCGGCCTTGACCACGAGCGGCTCACCTATCGCCACAGCGGCCGTGACTTCCGGCTCACCGATGTTCACGGCCGCGTGGTGACGGACCTCATCGCCTGACCGCCGACACGACCGCCCCGGCCGCCCAGATGCCCCGGCACCGCTTCCAACTCCCGCCACCCCCCCGGGGGCTCTCGCGCAGGGCGCGGGCGATCTACGTGCTGGTCGCTGCGGTGGTGTCGGCCGTCGCGAGCCTGACGGTGCCGATGTGCCCGCTGGCCGACCGGGCCGGCCGGCCGCTGTGGCGGATCGAGGCGGTGCACGACGGCGACACCGTCACCTGCCTCGACGAGCGCGGGCAGCCGCAGAAGATCCGACTCCAGGGCATCGACGCGCCCGAGCACGGCCAGCCCTATGGCGACGCCGCCCGGCGGGCCCTGGCCGGCAAGCTCGCCGGGGGCAGCGTCCGCGTCGAAGGCACGGCCCGCGACCAGCACGGCCGGCTCCTCGGCACGCTCTGGATCGACGAGCGCGACATCAACCGGGAGCTCGTGGCCGAGGGCTACGCGTGGGTGTTCGGCGGTTTCGCGCCCGACGAGGATCTGCTGGCGGCCGAGGCGCTGGCCCGGCGGCAGCGACGGGGCCTGTGGGCGGACGACAAGCCCGTCGAGCCCAGGCAGTGGCGGGATGCCCACCCGCGGAACGGGGGAGGCTCCGGTGGCTGACGGCCCCGGCCCGGGCGGCGCTTCCCGCCCGGCCGCGTTAGGCTCTGGGTCTCGGCCGCCAGGCCGATGGAGTGCCAGGCGTCCATGAGCCATCCGCGAGATATCGTCATCACCGGTGCCGGGGTCGTCACCCCGATCGGCATCGGCGTGGAGGCGTTCTGGGAGGCCTTGGCGGCCCGCGAGAGCGGCATCAGGCCGGTCGATCTGTTCGACGCGAGTTCACTGCGGGTGCGGTTCGGCGGCCAGATCCCCGACTTCGACCCGAAGCTCTACGTCCGGCCGCGAAAGAGCCTCAAGGTGATGAGCCGCGAGATCCAGCTCGGGTTCGCGGCGGCTGACCTGGCGATCGTCGACGCGGGCATCACCGACGGGAGCCTCGAGCCCGAGCGGTTCGGCGTGGTGTTCGGCAGCGACATGATCTACGCCGACCTCGAGGACCTCGCCCAGACCTACCGCCGCAGCGCCCGGGATGGGCAGTTCGACTTCCACCTCTGGTCGGAGGCGATCCACGAGGAGCTGCACCCGCTCTGGCTGCTCAAGCACCTGCCCAACATGGCCGCCTCCCACATCGCGATCGCCCACGATGCCCGTGGCCCGAACAACTCGATCGTGCTCGGCGACGTGTCGAGCCTCCTGGCGATCGCGGAGGCGGCCAGCGTGATCCGCCGGGGCTGGGCCGACGTGATGCTCGCCGGCGGGACGGGCTGCCGGCTCCACCCCGCCGCCCTGGTGGCCCACGGCGAGCGTCTCCTCTCGCACCGCATCGAGGATTGCACGCGCGCCTCCCGCCCCTTCGACCTCCACCGCGACGGGCTGGTGAACGCCGAGGGGGCGGGGATCCTCGTCCTGGAGTCGGCCGATCACGCCCGCCGGCGCGGGGCGCGCGAGCGCGGCTGGATCGAGGCCACGGCGGGGCGCTGCGAGCCGTCGATACGCGGCCGGCGACCCACCGGCTCGGCGCTCCGCGCCGCGATCCGCGCGGTCCTCGGCCGATCCGGCATGGCGCCGCAGCGCGTCGGGCACGTCAACGCCCACGGCCTCTCGACGCGCGACATGGACCGCATCGAGGCCCACGCCATCGCCGCGGAACTCGGCGACGTGCCGGTCACGGCGCCCAAGGGGGCGATGGGACACCTCGGCGCGGGGGGCGGGGCGGTGGAGCTGGCGGCGGGGATTCTCGCCATCGACGCCGGGCTCGTGCCCCCGACGCTCAACCACGACACGCCCGATCCGGAATGCCCCGTGAACGTGGTCGTGGGGGAGGCGCTGGCCGGCCGGCCGGCCTCGGTCCTGGCGGTGAACCTCTGCGCCACCGGGCAGGCCGCGGCGGTGCTCGTCAGTGCCGGCTGACCGCCGTCAGCCAGCCCGTGCCCCGGCCGTCACCAGGCGCCGTTGTAGCCGAACGAGAATCCCTGCAGGAACACCTGCCCGCCGGGATCGATCTGGTTCTGCTTGATCTTGTTGAGGTTGAACTGGCGCGTGGCGGTGGCGACGCCGGCGATCCAGAGGAAGTCGTAGCCCAGCTGGAGCGAGGAGTTGGGGGTGAGGTTCCAGCCGGCCATGATCGTCAGGTCGCCGAGGAACCCGGGCCCGATCTGCTCCCCGGCCATCTTCCAGACCTCCGTCCCCGTGGGAAACGGCGAGTGCGGAGGGAACGCACCCGGCGCCTGGTAGCCGGTGTTGCGGGCGCTCAACTGCTGCTGCGTGCCGTCGAAGGCGATCGCCGGGGCCGCCCGGCCGCGCAGCCCCCAGTAGAAGAACTCGTTGCGGCTCACGAGCTCCGCCCCGAGGTTGAAGCCCCACAGCCAGTTCTGCGTCTGAATCAGGTAGTCGCCGCCGAACGTCGAGAGCGGCTGGTCGAAGGCGCGGCCGCTGAAGGAAAAATCCTCGTTGTAGTTCGCCAGGCGCGTCCCGAAGAACAGCGAGGGGAGCCAGCCGCGCTCGGCGTGGCGCGTCCAATCGCCGTTGGGCACCATCACCATCTGGTCGCGCCCCAGCCGGCGGTGGATCTTGTAGTTGAGCTCGAGGCTGTTGAAGTTGGCGTTGCTCGTGGTGAG
>JBJTAA010000338.1:0-2871 GCA_046090525.1 Planctomycetota bacterium | reverse complement strand
GATGATCGCGCAGGCGGCCTTGAGCTCACCGTAATACTGCCTGGTGATCCGCTCGATCAGGCCCGAGTAGTCGGCGAGCACATACTGCTTCTTCGGCTTGCCGGCCCGGGCGACGAGCTCCTCCTGCATTTCGCAGAGGATGCGGATGATCCGGTGGCACTCGTCGAGCGCCTCGAGCATCCGGTCTTCCGGCATCTCGCGGGCGAAGCCCTCGATCATCAGGATCGCCGACTTGCTTCCCGAGACCACGAGGTCGAGATCGCTCTCCTCGAGCTGGTCGATGGGGGGGAAGGGGACGAACCGGCCGTCGATCTGGGCCAGCCGCACGCTCCCCAGCGGCCCCATGAAGGGCAGCGGCGAGATCGAGAGGGCCGCGGAGGCGCCGTTCATCGCGAGCACGTCTGGATCGTTCTGCCGGTCGCTGGCCAGGACGTTGGCCTGCACCTGCACCTCGTCGAAGAAGCCCGCCGGGAACAGCGGCCGGATCGGGCGGTCCATCAGCCGGCTCGTGAGCGTCTCCTTGAGCGTGGGGCGACCTTCCCGCTTGAGGAAGCCGCCGGGGAACTTGCCGGCCGCGGCGACCCGCTCGCGGTAGTCGCAGGTGAGCGGGAAGAAATCGATGCCCGGCCGCGGCGCACCGGTCGCGCAGGCCACGAGCACCACCGTCTCGCCGTAGGAGACGAGCACGCTGCCCGCCGCCTGCTTGGCCAGAAATCCAGTCTCGATCGCGAGCACCTGGTCGCCGATCTGCCGTTCCACTCGCTGCTTCAAGGTTCGTCCCATCCTTCCCTATCGGACCCGCCGAAACTGCGACCCGAGTGGTCGCGGAGGGCGGGCGTGTGTCGTTGCCTAAAGTGCCGGGGCGACGATGCCCCGAACCGGGCCCGATCCTGACCATCCGCGCTGCCGAGGGCAGACGGGAGAGGGCCTCGCAACCAACGCCATCCGCCGCACGAGGCGGCCGGGGTCCTACTTGCGGATGCCCAGTTTCTGGATGATGTCGAGATACCGCTGCGGGGCGACCCGCTTGAGATAGTCGAGCAGCCGACGGCGGCGGCTGACCATCGCCAGCAAACCCCGCCGGCTGGCGAAGTCCTTGCTGTGCTTCTTGAAGTGGTCGGTGAGGTGCGTGATCCGCCCCGTCAGGAGGGCGATCTGGATCTCCGCGGACCCAGTGTCGGCGTCCTTGCGCCGGTGGGCACCGATCAGCTCTTGCTTGCGTTCTTTCGTCAACGGCATCGGACGTTCACCGCCCACGACGAGCGGCATTGATTGCTTCGAATCGAGATAGCGGGAGTGTAGCGACCCACGCCGGAAATGCAACTCACCCCGCCACGGGCGGCCTCGAGCGGTCGCGGCGTCGGTGTCGCCGCGGGCTTATTTCCGGCCCCGGCCGCCACCGGCGGGTGCCCGCACCACGTCCCAGGCGAGGCCGAGGCGCTCGAGGCCCAGGATGACCCAGTAGGTCGGGTCGAACTCCCACCACTTGTGGCCGTGGGCCGCCATCCGCTGATGGGCGTGGTGGTTGTTGTGCCAGCCCTCGCCGAAGGCCAGGAGGCCGACCCACCAGAGGTTCCGCGAGTCGTCGGTGGTCTCGTAGTTGCGGTAGCCCCACATGTGGGTGGCCGAGTTCACGAACCAGGTGACGTGGAACACGATCACCATCCGCACGGCCTGCCCCCAGAGCAGCCACGAGATGCCGACGTCGCGGCCGTAGAGCGACCAGCCCGCTGCCAGGAGCCCGCCGCCGATCAGGAAATGCCAGAGCAGGAACGTCTGGTGCAGGAAGCGGACGCCCCGATCCCGCTCCAGATCCGGCGCCCAACGCTTCGTGTGGGCGGCGACCTCGGCCGCCGAGTGGTAGGGAAACAGCCACAGCATGTGGGCCCACAGGCCGCCGTCACGGGGCGAGTGCGGATCGCCATCCTGGTCGCTGAAGGCGTGGTGCTTGCGGTGGTTGGCCACCCAGACGAGCGCCGAGCCCTCGCCGGAAATGCCACCGAGCAGGGCGAAGAAGAACCGCACCGGGGCGGTGGTCTTGAAGCTGCTGTGCGTCAGCAGCCGGTGGTAGCCGAGGCAGACGCCCAGGCCACCGGTGACCCAATAGAGGAAGAGGCAGATGGCCAGCCCCGACCACGTGAAGTAGAAGGGCGCCGCCAGGGCAGCCAGGTGGACGCCGCCGATCCAGAGCGTGGTGGCCCAGTCGAGCCGGCCGAGCCGACCCGGCCCCTCGCCACGCGGCTCGGCCTGTTCGAGGTCGGGACCGCCGGGCAGATCGCACGCTCCAAGCTCTCCGGCCTCGACCTGGGCCGGCGGGATCGTGCGGGGTTCGGCGACGAGCGAGGCGGGAGGGGGCGTCATGTGGTTGGTTCCAAGCGGTGGACGCCGGGGCGTCAGTCCCCGGCTGGCAAACGACCCCAAAAGTGTGGCACCCGCGCCGAGCTTTCGTCAGGGCCGCGCGGTCAGGTTCGGGTCGGCGGATCGTCAAGATTGCGTCAAAACTGCCGCCCGGACCCGGCCTGCGGTGGCGATGTGCCGTCGGGGAGCACCGAGATCAGCCACGATCCCGGGCCGGCCGCCGGCGCGTACGCGGTGCCCGGCGCGGAGAGCATCCAGGCGACGCGGTCGGCGGGCGCCGGCGCCTGGGGCGCCACGAGGAGCAGCTCACCCCCCTGCACGGCCAAGCCGGCGGGCAGTCGCGGGGTCGGCATCACCTGCACGCCGTGCGGCCCCACGGCCACCATGCAGGCCGCGGCGTCGAACGACCGCTCGCCCCCGGGCGGCAGCGGCCGCGCGGCCGGGCCCGGCCGCGCGGCGAGCGCGAGCACGATCCGATCGAAGAGTCGGCCGTCGATGGCTCCCGCTCCTGCG
>JBJTAA010000337.1:0-2552 GCA_046090525.1 Planctomycetota bacterium | reverse complement strand
GGGGCAACCGTTCTCGGCACCGCCCGGCTTCGTGGTCGAGCGGCTGTTCGTCGTGCCGGCCGAGGAACTCGGCTCGTGGGTCACGCTGACGGTCGATCCGGAGGGCCGCCTGATCGCGAGCGACCAGGGCGACAAGGGGCTCGTCCGCATCTCGCCCGCGCCCCTCGACGGCACCGGGGAGACGCTCGTGGAGCGGATTCCCGCACCGATCACCGCCGCCCAGGGGCTGCTCTGGGCCTTCGACGCGCTCTACGTCGTCTGCAACGGCGGTCCCGGCAGCGGCCTCTACCGCGTCACCGACCCCGACGGCGACGGCATGCCCGACGCGGTCCAGAAACTCCGCGACTTCCCAGGGGGCGGCGAGCACGGCCCGCACGCGATCCTGCTCGCGCCGGATGGCCAGCGGCTGTTCGTGATCTGCGGCAATCACACGAAGCTCCCCTTCGGGGTCACCGACGTCACCCCGCCGCAGACGATGGGTGGCATCCGCGACACGCAGCGGCGGCTCTCGCTGGCCGCCGACGGGGCGAGCCGGCTGCCGCCCGCGTGGGACGAGGACGTGATCATTCCCCGGATGTGGGACAGCAACGGGCATGCGGCCGGCATCCTCGCCCCCGGCGGCTTCATCGTGAGCACCGACCGCGACGGTAAGCAGTGGGAACTCTGGAGCGCCGGCTACCGCAATGCCTACGACTTCGCCTTCAACGCCGATGGCGAGCTGTTCGCCTACGACGCCGACATGGAGTGGGACTTCGGCACGCCCTGGTATCGGCCCACCAGGGTCAACCACGCCACGAGCGGCAGCGAGCTCGGGTGGCGGAGCGGCACGGCGAAGTGGCCGGCCAGTTTCGCCGACAGCCTGCCGCCGCTGGCCGACCTCGGCCCGGGGTCGCCCGTCGGCGTCTGCTTCGGCTCCGGGGCGGCCTTTCCCGCCAAGTACCAGCGGGCGCTCTACGCCTGCGACTGGACGTTCGGCACGATGTATGCCATCCATCTCGAGCCGCGGGGTTCGACCTACGCGGCCACGACCGAGGAGTTCGTCGCCCGCACGCCACTGCCGCTGACCGACGTCGTGATCGGCCGCGACGGCGCGATGTACTTCACCGTCGGGGGCCGTGGCGGCCAGAGCGAGCTCTACCGGGTGCGGTATGCCGGCAGCGAGCCGACGCAGGCGGTGAGCGGCCATGACGACCGGCACGCCGCCGATCGCCAGGCCCGCCGCGAACTCGAGGCGCTCCACCGCCGCGCCGACGACCCGGCGGCCGCGGTGGCGAAGGCCCTGCCGGCGCTCGCGAGCGGCGATCGCTTCATCCGCTACGCCGCCCGCGTGGCGCTCGAGCACCAGCCGCTCGAACTCTGGCAGGAGCGGGCGCTCGCCGCGGCCGAGCCGCTCGCCCGCATCGAGGGGGCGATCGCCGTCGCCCGCCAGGCCGAGCCCGCCGCCCAGCCGGCGGTGCTCGCGGCGCTCGATGCCGTCGCTCCCGAGTCGCTCGCCGGCCAGGATCTGCTCGCCCTCGTGCGGGCCTATCAACTCACCCTGATTCGTCTGGGCCAGCCTTCCCCCGAGGCCGCGGCGGCGATCGCGGCTCGCTTCGGGCCCCGCTTTCCCTCCGGCGACTTCGACCTCGACCGTGAGCTTGCGAGCCTCTTGGTGGCGGTGCGGGCCCCCGGCATCGCCACCAAGCTGACGGCCGGCCTCGCGGAGCCGAGCCACTCGGCGGCCGATACGAACCTGTCAGCCGACGAGGCGTCGCTCCGCAAGTTGATCGAGCGCAATGCCGGCTACGGATCGGCCGTGCGGGCCGCGCTCGACCGGCGGAGCGATCTCCTGCAGATCCACTACGCCTACGCGCTCCGCACGCTCCGTGACCTGCCGGGGTCGCCGATGTGGACCGCGGCGGATCGCGGGGCCTACTACGCATGGTTCGCTCGGGCCCGGGAGTGGGCGGGCGGCCACAGCTTCCAAAAGTTCATCACCCGGATCGAGGACGAGAGCCTCGCGACCCTGACGGAGAACGAGCGGCTGGCCCTGGAGACGCTGGGCATCCGGCGCCCCTACGTGCCGCCGCCGCTGCCGAAGCCGGAGGGGCCGGGGCGGGCCTGGTCGCTCGACGACGTGGTCACGCTCGCCTCCCGGCCCGGGGCGGAAGGCATCTCCGCCGGCCGGGATTTCGAGCGGGGCAGGCGGGCCTTCGCGGCGGCGCGGTGCGTGGTCTGCCATCGCTTCGGTGACGATGGTGGTGCCACCGGGCCTGACCTGACGCAGCTGGCCGGGCGGTTTCAGCTCAAGGATCTCGTCGAGGCGATCGTGCATCCCAGCCGGGTGGTCTCCGATCAGTACAAGGGGAGCATCGTGCAGACAGCCGACGGCAAGGCGGTCTCGGGACGCATCATCCGGGAGTCGGCCGATGCGATCGTGGTGATCACCGATCCGGAGGACGCGACGAAGAACGTCGAGATCGCCCGCTCGAACATCGACGAGATCGTGCCCGCCACGGAGTCGTTGATGCCGAAGGGCCTGCTCGACCAGCTCAATGAGTTGGAGGTGCTGG
>JBJTAA010000336.1:0-2442 GCA_046090525.1 Planctomycetota bacterium | reverse complement strand
CGACGGGCCGGCCGCAGTATCTGGTCGACCATCCGGCGCTGCCCGAGCTGATCTGATCCGTTCTTGGTGCCGGACCACCGCCCGCGAGGAGTGCTTCGATGCTGTCGCTGGTGGACGATGCGTCCCGTGCCGGTCGGACCTGCGATGGAATCGCCCGCCGCGACCTCCTGCGGCTCGGAACGCTCACGGTGGGCGGTCTGACGCTGCCGCAGCTCATGGCCCTGACCTGCAGGTCGTCGATGAGAGCCGAGAGGGCCTGGTCGAGCTTTCCGCCATGGTCCCTGACCATCGCGAAGTTCTGCCCGTGGCTGTCCCAGCGGCCGAAGCTCAGGCTCACCACGCGGACCCCGGCTTCGACCAGCCGGCGGGCCATGAGCAGGTGGTCATTGCACGTGGGAGCGCCGTCGTACTGGAACTGATACGGCTTCCCGTCGCCGTACGCCTCGCGGATCCGCGGATCCTCCTTCGAAAGGTCGAGGGCCTCGAGGAGCTTGCTGCCCGAGAGCACGTCGAATGCCCGCTGGCCGAACGCGTCCATCCCGTCCATGATGCCCGAGGCGTCGGTATCGCGTCGGAGCCGATCGACCGCCGTGAGGAGTTGCCGCCGGTCGGCCAGACGATCGAGGGTGACGTTCTTGAGCGTCATGTTCTCACGGTCGGGGCCGTCGGGCTTGAACGGGCCGTAGGCTGGCCCGAGGAACCCCGGTGTGCCGGAGTCCGACCAGGGTCCGTGCTGGGTCCGTGCCGCGAGACCCACGAACGGGGGCACCGACGGGTCGACGGGGCCCCGCAGTTTTGCCACGGCCGAGCCGACCGAGGGCCGTCCGCCCAGTGTGCGGAGACTCGACTCGGACCACCCGGTGTTGCACTGATACGCGGCGTGGGCCCCCTCGCAGCCGACGACCGAGCGGATGATGGCGGCCTTGTCCATCCGCTGCGCGAGCCGCGGGAACACCTCCCCGATCTGGATGCCGGAGACGTTGGTCGCGATCGGCTTGAACTCCCCGCGGACCTCGCTCGGGGCATCGGGCTTGAGGTCCCACATGTCCTGGTGCGGCGGCCCGCCCCCGAGGAACACGTTGATCAGCGCCTTGTGCGAACGCTGCCGGCCGGCCGGATCCCCGTCGAGTGCCGCGGCCTGGGCCCGCATGACACCCGCCAGCGAGAGCCCACCGGCCCCGAAGGAGAGCCCGCCGATCGTGAGGAAATCGCGGCGGGACACGCCGTCGCAGAAACGTCCCCCCCGGGCCGCACCGTGGATCGTGAGCATCGCGTCACCTCGCCTTTCGCGGAGGGCCTGATTCTCTACGGAATGTAACGACCTGGCGGTCGGCCCGCCTCCAGCACTTCCGTCCCGCACCCCACGGACCGTCGCAAACCTCCGTGCGGCAACACCTTGCGGGGATCGAGTGGGAGGGCGTCATGGCGTGGACGGTGCCGGGGAGGGCTCGAGCGTGTGGGTCAGCTGGCCGCTGGCGGCGTTCCAGATCCGGAGGCGGCCGTCCTGGCACCCCGCGGCCACGGCCGCCGGACCGGTCGCGATCGCCTGGACGAAGTCGGCCGCCCCGTCGAAGTTCCGGACCGTCCCGCCGTTGGCGACGTTGTAGGTCCGCACGCTGGGATCGCCCGACGCCGCGACCACCTCTTCGCCCGGCGGCAGGAACCGGATCGCCGTGGCCTCCTTCTTGAGGCCTCCGATCGTCCGTTGCTGCTCGCCGCTGACCACGTCCCAGACTTTGATCGCGTTGTCAGCGCCCGCACTGGCCAGTCGCCTTCCGTTCGCCTGCCACGCCACTCCCAGCACGTGTCCGGTGTGCCCCTCGAAGGCCCGCAGAAAGCCGCCGTCGGCCACCTTGTGCACCTTGACGAAGCGGTCGGTGCCACCGGAGGCGAGCAGATCGCCGGCCCGCGAGAACTCGAGCGCCACCACGGTGTCGGAATGGGGCGACGGCAACGCCCGCACGAGTGCCCCATCGGCGACGTTCCAGAGTTTCACCTCGCCGCTGCGGCTCGGCCGGCCACTGCCGGTGGCGAGCAGGCTGCCGTCGGGCGAGAAGGCGAGCGACGTGACGATGTCCACCGGCGGACCGGACGGCTCGTCGTCGGCCGCCGGGGGAGTCGACTCGCCGCCGATCGTCCGTTCGAGCGTCCAGTGCGGGCTGCATGTCCACAGGCCGGCCACGGTGCCGCCGCCCCCGACGAAGACCCGTCCCGGACCGACGAACGCGGCCAGCGACCGGCCGCCCTCTCCAGTCGCCTCCCAGGCGTCCCGCGGCAGCCCGTCCTGCCCGTCGAGCAGCACGGCGATGCCCTCCGGCGACGTGGCCACGATCCAGCCCCCGTCGGCGGAGTAGGTGACGGCGGCGACCGGCTTCTCGGCGGCGACCCGCGCGGCCTCGGCGGCCGCCCTCGTCTGGTCCGCGGCGGTGGCGGCGGCCTCGG
>JBJTAA010000335.1:0-4076 GCA_046090525.1 Planctomycetota bacterium | reverse complement strand
GCGCTGGCAGCGGGATCTCGCCGTGGCCCGCCGGCATCTGGCCGACCTGCCCGAAGATTGACGGGCCGCGGAGTGATCAGCCCACGAGCGTGCCCGCGAGCGGCTGCTCACCGCGGGCCCACCAGGCCTTCCTGACGCACGAGGCGCTCGCGGAGATCGCCCGCGTGACCGTGGCGAATCTGGCCCGCCTGGCCCGCGGTGAGCAGCCGCTCGCGGGCACGCTCGTGGGCTGATCACTCCGCGGCCCGTCAATCTTCGGGCAGGTCGGCCAGATGCCGGCGGGCCACGGCGAGATCCCGCTGCCAGCGCGGGTTGTTCGGCTGCTCGGCAGCGAGTGATTCCATGATTTCGAGGAAGGCCGTGTAGTGACCCTTGGCGGCCGGGAGATCGCCGGCCTGTCGGTCGAAGCCGCCGAGTCGCTCGTGACAGACGCCCTCTTGGTGCCGCCAGGCGAGATTCCGCGGATCGTGGGCCACGAGATCCTCGGCGAGCGCGAGGGCGTCGGCACCGTGGCGGCGGGCTGCCAGGAGGTCGTCCGCGGCGGCACACGCCGTGGCGAGCTTTTCGCCGGTCAGGCAGAGATCCCACTGCCACTGGCGATTGCGGACGTCGCCGGCGACGAGTTCCTGGAGGATCGCCTGCGACCGCTCCAGATGCCGCCGCGCCGCGTCCGCATCGTCCGCCTGGTATTCGAGGCTGCCGAGCTTCTGGGCCGTGATCGCGAGATCCCGCCGCCACTGGAGATTGCCGGGGTCGACGGCCACGAGCCGCTCCATGATGGCCGCCAGAGCGGCGAACCGCCCGCGGGCCTCGGGGAGATCGCCGCTCACGAGCGCCAGTTCGCCGAGCCTGTCCAGGATGCCCGCCAGATCCCACTCCCGGGTCGGGTCGTCCGGCGCGGCCGTCACGAGCCGCTCGCGGATCTCGAGGGCCGCCGCGAAGTGTTTGCGGGCCGTCGCGGTGTCGCCACCGTCGGCGGCGACCATGCCGAGCTTCTGATGGCTCACCGAGAGATCCCGTTGGCACTCCAGGCTTGCCGGATTCTCGGCCGCGAGGGCCTCGGCGATCGCGAGGGCCTCCACGTAGGACTCGCGGGCGGCCTCCGGTCGGCCAGTGGAGCGGGCCAGGTCGCCGAGATTGTTGAGAAACACCTCCCGGCGGCGGCGCTGCGGGGTCGTCGGCTGCTCCAGGCCCTCCGCGGCGAGCCGGCGACTCGTGTCGTGGTAGCGGGCCAGGCCATCGAGCACGCTGCCCATCACGTCGAGCCGGCCCAGCTCGGCCAGCTGATCGCGGAGGGTGAAGGTCAGGAAGCCGACGAGCTCTTCGGCCGCGGCCCGGCCCCGTTCGGCCCGCGTGGTGGCCCGCACCGCCGCCGCCCGCTCCCGCTCGGCGCGGGCGGCGAAGATGGCGATGCCCACCAGGGCGATGGTGCCGGCCGCGAGCGCGGCGAGCGTGGCCGCCGCGGCGGCCCGATGCCGCCGGGCCAGCCGGATGAGCCCGTCGAAGAAGCCCGGCGGGCTCGCGGAGATCGGCCGGCCCTCCAGGTGGCGCTCGATGTCGTCGGCCAGTTCGGCGGCGCTCGAGTAGCGGCGGGCGGGAGCCTTGTGGAGGCACTTGGTGGCGATCGCCGCCACGTCCCGCCGCAGGGTCGCATCGAGGGCGGTGAGCGGCGTCGGATCCTCGTCACGGACGATGCGGGCCGCCTCGTGGGCCGGTTTTCGCCGCACGTCGTAGGGGGGCCGGCCAGTGAGCAGTTCGTAGAGCACCACGCCCAGCGCGTAGACGTCGGCGCGGATGTCGATCGCGTCGGGGTCGCCGGCGAACTGCTCCGGGCTCATGTACTGCAGCGTGCCCAACAGACCGGCGGCGTCGGAATGCCGCGTGATCCGGCTGGTGTCGGCATCGGTGGCCCGGGCGATGCCGAAATCGATCACCCGGGGTCGGCCGGCGAGCGGGCCCGACCCGGCCACGAGGATGTTGCCCGGCTTGAGGTCGCGATGGATGACCCCTTTCAGGTGGGCGTGGGCCACGGCGGCGCAGGCCTCGCGAAAGAGCGCGAGCCGCTGCCGCGTGGGGAGCCGGTGGCGGACGGCATATTCCACCAGTGGCAGGGCGTCGGGGATGAACTCCATCACGATGAAGGGGAGCGGCAGGCCGCCCGTCTCGTGGGCGCCGGCCCCGTAGATCCGCGCGATGCCCGGATGGTCGAGCCGCGCAAGCAGCCTGGCCTCGGCCGCGAACCGCAGCCGCACGTCCTCGGAGACGGCCGCGGCCTTGAGCACCTTGACCGCGACGCGGCGGGTTCCCTCCGGCTCCCGCGGACCGGCCCCCACGTCGATCCGCTGCCGCCCCTCGTAGACGCGGCCCATACCCCCTTCGGCGATCGGCCGCACGAGTTCCACGTCGCCGAGGACGGTGCCCGCGAGCGGATCGGTACCGCCGGCATCGCGCAGGCCGAAGTCGGCGGCCACCTGCGAGAGGGAAGGATCGTGGCCGGCGGGCGGCGTGGCGTCGGCGGCGGTCGGCTGGGAGGCCTTCATGACCGGCAAGACCGGCGAAGCCGCTTCCGTTACGGGGTCTGGGCGAACTCGGCGGCGATCGCGGCCGCCTGTTCCGCAAGTGGGCTCCCGGGGCACGCCCGCTCGATGCCCTGCGCGAGCGACCGCACCTGCCCCTTGAGCCCGACGGGGATCGCTGCGGCCATTTCGGGCGTCAGGGGATCGCCAGGCTGGCCACCGAGCTGATCGAGCACGTAGGCCCGCATCCGCTCGAGCTTCACCAACTGCTGGCCGGCCCTGACGGACGCCTGGAACGCTTTGTCCTTCTTCCACTCGCCGTTGAGCTTGGCCGCCTCGGTGCCGAGCTCCGTGCCTTTGAAGAGCGTCGAGCACCGTTGGACGAGCTCAGCCGCCCGGAGCGGATCGGAATCCTTGGCTGAAGCCGCCTCGTCGAGCATCGCCCGTCCGCGAGCTTCGAGTTTTTCGACGACGAAGGCGGCTTCCGCGGCGGTCTCTGCGTCCTTGCTCTTGGTCAATCCGCGGGCCTTCTTCAGCGCGGCGGCGAACTGTCCCTCGTCGCGGAGCAGCAGATTGAGTTCGGGCAGTTTGGCGAGCGTGCGCCCCTCGAGGATTGCGCCCGGGGCGGCTTTCACGGCCGCCGCGACCGCCGCCTGGGCGTCGAAGGGCGAGCCCCGGTAGACGCACTTGCCCGTGTGGTCGAAGAGCATGCAGTGCGGGATGCCCTGGAAGTCGGCCCCGCCCTCGACCTGAGCGCCGTCGAGGATCGTGAAGGAGACGTTGAGCTGGGCGACCTTCGGCTTGAGTTCCTCGGCCGTGCCTCCCTGGGCGTGGGCGCCAATGACGACGAGCCCCTGGGGTCCGAGCGTCTTGTGAAGCTCCTCGAGCAGCGGCATGCTGCGGATGCAGGGCGGGCAGTTCACCCCCCAGAACTCGAGCAGCACGACGCGATGGGCGAGGCTGTCGTTCGAGAGCACGGGCCCGGCCACGTGGTCCCCGGGCCGGATGCCAGCGGCGGTAACGTCCATGTTGAACTCGGCGGCCGGGATGGTCGGCAGGCCGAGCAGGAGTGCCATGAGCGGCGCGAGGCGCCGCACGAAGGAGTCGATAGCTGCGGGCATGTGGCGGAACCCCGAAGACTGAAGTCGAGGGAACGATCAACGCCCGTGCAGGCTACCCGCGCGAGGGGGCATTGGCGAGCGTCCCTCAGGCGGTCGCGTCCAAGCCCGCGAGCGGGCCCGTGCTGTCGCCGAAGAACTCAAGCGGAAGGTCGCCCAGCTCAGAGTCTCATTCACGATCCTCGACGGCGCTCAGGTCGAGGGCGGTGCCGACTTCCAGGGCATCCCGCACTGCATGCTCTTCGACCACACCGGCAAGTGCGTCTACCGGGGCTCTCCCTTCAATGCCCAGGAGGCCGTGGTCGCCGCCGTCAAGGCGGCCCCTGGGTCGATCCTCGAGGGCCGCACGCTCACCAAGCTGCCGGAACTCAACACGCTCCTGCGGGATGAGCGGCAGTTCGCCACCGTCCTGAAGAAGGCCCGCGGCCTCGCATCGAGCGGC
>JBJTAA010000334.1:0-2175 GCA_046090525.1 Planctomycetota bacterium | reverse complement strand
GCTGCTCCTGCCGATGGTGAAGGCGGCCGTCGCGGCGATGACCGCGGCCGAGGCCGCGGCCCGCGACCGATGGGGCCTGGCGATCGACGGGTTCGTGGCCACCGGGGCGAGCAAGCGCGGCTGGACCACCTGGCTCTCGGCAGCGATCGACGAGCGGGTCAAGGGATTGGTGCCGATGGTGATCGACATGCTCTCGCTCGAGCAGCACCTGGGCCTGCAGGTGAGGTCGTTCGGCGGCCTCTCCGACCAGCTCGTGGACTACACGTCCCGCGGGATCGAGCGGCTCCTCGGCAGCCCGCGTGGCCGCGAACTCGTCGGGATCGTCGATCCGATCGGCTACCGCGACCGGCTCGTGCAGCCGAAGATCATCGCCCTGGGCACGAACGATCCCTACTGGCCGCTCGAGGCCTGCGGGCTCTACTACGACGAGCTGGCGGGGCCGCGCTGGCTCTCGTATGCGGCCAATGAGGGCCACGGCCTGCCGGTCGAGCGGGTGGTGGGGCTCGTGGCCGCGATGGGGCGGCATGTGGCCGGCCTCGAGACGCTGCCGGAGATCGAGTGGTCGTTCGAGGACGAGGAGGTCGGCGGAGTGTGCCTGGCCCGGTGCGATGACGCCGAGATCGCGCGAGCCGTTGCCTGGACGGCGACCTCTGCGACGCGCGACTTCCGCACCGCCCGCTGGACCGCCGCGGCGGCCGAGCGGGACGGTGGCGGCTGGCGGCTGCCGCTGGCCCGGCCCGAGAGCGGGTTCGTGGCCGGCCTGATCGAGCTCGAGGTGCCGCGGCGGCCGCTGCCGCTCGTGCTCACGACCGGCGTGCGGATCTTCGGCGGTGCGTGACCGAGGAACGCGGGCAAGGACGCTGGCCGATGGCGGAGCATGACTTCGACCGCATCCCCGCGGAACGGCTGCCCGTGCTCGTGGCGGCGGCCCCCAAGGCCGAGCTCCACCTCCACATCGAGGGCACGCTCGAGCCGGAGATGGCCTTCGCGATCGGCACGCGCAACGGCGTCGCCCTCCCCTACCCCGATCCGGCGGCGATGCGGCGGGCCTACGCATTCAGTGACCTGCAGAGTTTTCTCGACATCTACTATGCCGCTGCGGCGGTGCTCCTCCACGAGCAGGACTTCTTCGAGGTGGCCTGGGCCTACCTCGAGCGGGCCCGGGCCGACAACGTGGTGCGGGCCGAGATCTTCTTCGACCCCCAGACGCACACCGCCCGGGGCGTCCCCTTCGAGACGGTCGTGGCGGGCCTGTCGCGGGCGGTGGACAAGGCCCGCACCGAGCTGGGCGTCTCGGCCGCGCTCATCATGTGCTTCCTGCGGCACCTCTCGGAACGCGAGGCGTTCGAGACGCTCGAGCAGGCCACCCCCTTCCGCGACCGGTTCATCGGCGTGGGGCTCGACTCCGGCGAGCGGGGCAACCCGCCGGAGAAGTTCACCGCCGTGTTCGCCAAGTGCCGCTCACTCGGCCTCCGCGCCGTTGCCCACGCGGGCGAGGAGGGGCCGCCCGCCTCGATCACAGGCGCGCTCGACGCCCTCGGCGCCGAGCGGGTCGATCATGGCGTCCGCTGCCTGGAAGACCGCGGGCTCGTGGCGCGGCTCGTGCGGGACCGCGTGCCGCTCACGGTCTGCCCGTTCTCGAACGTCAGGCTCCGCGTCTTCGACCGCCTCGAGGATCACACGCTGCCGACGCTCCTGGCCGCGGGCCTCCGGGCGAGCGTGAACTCCGACGACCCGGCCTACTTCGGCGGCTACGTGGGAGACAATCTCCGGGGCGTGCTCACGTCGCTGCCCCTCTCCGCCGCCGACGCCTACCGGCTGCTGCGAAACAGCCTGGAGTCGAGCTTTCTCGAGCCCTCCGAGATCGCCCGCCACGTCGACCGGCTCGACGCGGTCTTCGCGGCGGGGTGAGAGCCAGGAGTCCGGTCACTCCGTGACCGGATCACTCGAGACGCTGAATCAACGCTGATCCGGCTCTGGAGTCCGGTCACTCCGTGACCGGATCACTCGAGACGCTGAATCAACGCTGATCCGGTTCCGGAGGAACCGGGCTCCTGGGGTCACTCCGTGACCGGGTCACGCCCGGCCGGCCGAGCGCGTGAGGTGCGCGAGCCGCTCCTCGGCCTCGGGGCGGAGCTCGTCCCAGCGAAACCGCCACTGCCAGTTGCCCCACGG
>JBJTAA010000333.1:0-14629 GCA_046090525.1 Planctomycetota bacterium | reverse complement strand
TCGAATACTCGCTGCGGGCGGCCCATCGCGGCACCGCCTCGAGCGGCTTCGCGACGATCCAGTCGCGGTACGCCCCGGAATTCTCGGCCCGGTCGGCGAGCGTCGCGGTGACGGTGGAATGAGCTTGGTATCCTTCTTCGTATGGACGATCCCGCGCCCTCCTCCGCAGCCCCTTCCACGTCCCTCGTCAACGAACTGGCCCGCGAGCGGAACCGCGAGGCGGCCGACCGCACGCTCCTGGCCTGGATCCGCACGAGCCTGGCGATGATCAGCCTCGGCTTCGCGATCGAGCGGCTCGGCCAGGTGGCCCACGTCATGGACGGCAGGCTCGCCAACTTCTCCCCCCTGAAGACCCGCATCTTCGGGGCCGCGCTCATCCTGCTCGGCATCACGGCCACGCTCGTCGGCATGTGGGAGCACCGCCACGTGCTGGCCGCGATCAAGAACGCCGACTACCGCTATGCCGATCGGCCGGCCGTCGCCCGCTGGATGGGCGTGGGGCTGGTGGGCGTGGGCCTGGCCGCCCTGGCCGTGATCCTCGTGTACTGAGGCCGGCTGCCGGCTGCGGTCACTGGCTTTCCCGGTGGGCTGCGCGTAGGCTTGAAAGTGGGCAGGGCGAACGGGCCTTCCGCGACGCGGAAGGGCGGAGGGAGGTTCGCCATGAATCGTTGCGTGCTGGGCCGGCGGCTGCGGCACACCCGGCGGCCGGGTCCGCTCTCACTCGAAATCTGCGAGCGGCGGCTCGTGCTGAGCGGGACGGGGTTGTTGCCCGTCTACGACACGGGCACCCCCGACGTCGTCGACATCTGGGTCGATCCCGCGAGCGGCAGCGACCTGCGGAGCGGCGCGTCGCGGGACGTGGCCGTGCAGACCCTCGCCGAGGCCTGGCGGCGCGTGCCGGTTCGGACCACGCTGTCCCAAGGTGTCCGGATCAACCTCGTGGCAGGCACCTACCCGCAGTGGGCCGTGCCGCACTTCTGGGAGAGCCGCCACGGCACGTTCACGGCGCCGGTGATCATCCGCGCCGCCGACGGCCCCGGCACCGCCCGGCTGCCGAGCCTCAACATCTTCGACTGTCGCCACCTCCAGCTCGTCGGGCTCGAGGTGACGGCCGGCGGGGGCGACGTCGTCCAGATCCAGGCGAGTTCCCATGTGCTCCTCCGCGACACGACGATCCGCGGCACCGGCGAGATCGCCACCTACGCCGTGCCCCAGGAGGCCCTCAAGGTCAACCAGTCGCAGCATGTCTACATCGAGCACTGTGACATCTCCGGGGCCTGGGACAACGCCGTCGATTTCGTGGCCGTGCAATACGGCCACGTGGTCGGCAGCCGGATCCACCGCTCGGGTGACTGGGCGATGTATGCCAAGGGGGGCTCGGCCTCCCTCACGATCACGGGCAACGAGTTCTTCGACGCGGGCACCGGCGGGTTCACGGCCGGCCAGGGAACCGGCTTCGAGTTCATGGTGGCCCCCTGGCTCCATTACGAGGCCTACGACATCGCCTTCACCAACAACGTGATCCGCGACGTGCAGGGGGCGGGCATGGGCGTCAACGGCGGGTTCAACATCCTCCTGGCCCACAACACGCTCGTGAACGTGGGGCGCCGCAGCCACGTGATCGAGGTGGTCCACGGCCTGCGGAGCTGCGATGGCGACACGGTCACGTGCGCGGCCAACCTCGCCCTCGGCGGCTGGGGCACGGCCACGGCGGGCCGTGAGGAGTCGATCCCGAACAGGAACGTCGTGATCGTGAACAACGTGGTCTTCAATCCCGAGGGGGCCGGGAGCCAGTGGGAGCAGTTCGCCGTCGCCGCGCCGCGGACACCGGCGGCCGGCTCCAACATCCCCTCCCCCGCCCGCGGGGACGACGGCCTGATGATCCGCGGCAACGTGATCTGGAACGGCCCCGCCGGGCACCCGCTCGGCATCGGGAACGCGGCGCTCGCCGCCGACGTGCTGGCGCACAACGCGATCAACACCGTGCGGCCGGCCTTCGCCGACCTCGCCCGCGGCGACTACACACTCGCTGCGTCCTTCACGCCGCCCGCCACCGTGGCGATTCCCGCCTTCACCTGGGCCGCCGCGCCCGGGCGGCCCGCCGTGCCGGCCGGCCGCAGCGACCTGAGCGTGCGGTTCGATCACACCGGTGCGGCCCGCGTCGGCCCGCAGGCGCCGGGCGCCTTCACCGCGGCGGGCTCGGTCGCCCCGGGGGATCCGCCGCCGGTCGATCCGCCGCCCGCCGACAGTGTGCCGCCACGGATCCTCGCCGTCGTCGCTCCCCGGGCGGGCCTGTATCGGCCCGGCGCCGTGCTCGTGTTCACGATGCGGTTCAGCGAGGCGGTGACCGTCGCGGGCCGGCCACGGCTGGCCTTCTTGGTCGGCCGCGTCGTCCAGCGGGCCGAGTATGTCTCCGGCAGCGGCACCGACCGGCTCCTGTTCCGCTGGACGGTGCCCGTCGGTCTCTCGGCGCCCACGGGCATCCGCCTGGCGCGGCAGCTCGCCCTGCCGGCGGGCGCCGCGATCTCGGATCTCGCGGGCAATCTCGCCATGCCGACGTTCACGCCGCCCGCCACCGGAGGCATCCGCATCCTGCCCCGCCGCCGGTAGGTTGTCGCGAGCTTTCTAGAGCGCATACCGGTTCGCTGTAGCGACGACGTGAAAAACCGAGCAGAGGAGGCGAGGGGGTCGGCAAACGCTCGAGGAGCATTCGGCGTATCCTCGCCCGCGACGAGACTTTTGCCGCCCCCGAGCCGGCGATACACGTCAGCTTGATTCGTTCTAGCGATCGCCCAACGCCTCCGCCCGGCGGACGAGGTCGAGGAACTCGGCCCGGTAGCCCCCTGCGTCGCCGCCGAGGGCGCTGCCGGCGATGTCCGCCACCAGCGGGAACGATGCGGAGCCCTTGTGCTCGCTGTCGCGGAGGATCATCCCGAAGGCCGCCACCGCCGCCGCGAACCGCAGGTCGGCCGAGGCCGCGTCGAAGGCGTCCCCCTGCGCCTCGAGCGGCACCTCCAAGAGCTCGCTCGTGTCGCCCTCGGGCTTCTTCCAGCGGAGTTTCACCGTGAGGAGTTCTCGGCTGGCCGGGCCCTCCGTCGGGGGCGGCGCGGCCGGCGTCGGCGGGGCGGGCTGATACTTGAGCGGCTCGGCCCCGCGGCCGGCCGCCGCCGCGGCCTCCTCGCCCACGAGCACGACCTCGTACAGCGCGGTCACCGTGTGCCCGGCCCCGATCTCGCCGGCATCCTTCGTGTCGTCACGAAAGTCCCGGGCGGCCAGCATCCGGTTCTCGTAGCCGAGCAGCCGGTAGCGGGCGACCTGGGCGGGGTTGAACTCCACCTGGATCTTCACGTCCTTGGCGATCGTGATCGTGGAGCCCGTGAGCTGCTCCACGAGCACCTTCCGCGCCTCGCGGACGCCGTCGATGGTGGCGTAGACGCCGTTGCCGTTGTCGGCGAGCTTCTCCAACTTCTCGTCCTGCAGGTTCCCGTCGCCGAAGCCGAGCACGGTGAGGAACGTGCCTCCTCGGGCCTGCTTCCTGATCAGTTCCACGAGCGCCTCGTCACTCGTGATGCCGACGTTCAAGTCACCGTCGGTGCAGAGGATGACGCGGTTGGCCCCGCCCTCGATGAACCGCTCGGCGGCCTGCTCGTAGGCGAGGGTGATCCCGGCGCTCCCGTGCGTCGAGCCACCCGCCTGGAGGGCGGCGATGGCCCGGCGAATCTCGTCCTTCCGGTCGCCGCTCGTGGAGGGGAGCACGAGGCCGGCGTTGCCGGCATAGGTCACGATCGCCACGTGGTCGTTCTCCGACAGCTCCGCGACGAGCATCGTCAGGGCCTGCTTGACCAGCGGCAGCTTGTTCGGCTGGTTCATCGAGCCCGACACGTCCACGAGGAACACGAGATTCCCCGCCGGCCGCGCGTCGCGCTCGACGTCGCGGCCCGACAAGCCGACGCGGACGATCCGATGACCGACCCGCCACGGGCAGGTGGCCGCCTCGAGGGTCACCGAGAACGGCTCGCCTCCCGTGGGCTGCGGGTAGTCGTAGCGGAAGTAGTTGACGAGTTCCTCGATCCGCACGGCATCCCGCGGCGGACGGCGGCCGGCGGCGAGGAACCGGCGGACGTTGGCATACGAGGCCGTGTCGACGTCGATCGAGAACGTCGAGAGCGGCTGGTCGCCGACGGCGACGAAGGGATTGTCGGCGAAGCGGCCGTATCGCTCGCCGGCAGCGGTCTCGCGGTCCAAGTTCCTGCCAGCGATCGCGCCGTCGAACGCCAAGCCGTGCTCCGGGGCGGATGCCGCCTCCGTCACCATCGGCAATGCCCGTGCGCTATCGGCCGCACGCCGCTGCCCCAACCTCGCCAACTCGTCCTGAGGTTGCCGCCTGATCCGCGCCCGGCCTGCCGCCGCGGGCGGCGGCATGGTCGCGGCCGGCATCTGCTGCGCGAGCGAATCCTGTTTGTGCTGTTCGGCGGGGGGCGACGGCGGGGCGGGGATCCCGAGCTCGCCTTCCGGGACGAGGTCCACCGGCCGGCGGGCGAGTTCGCGGGCCGGCTCGAGGCCTGTCATCAGGAACGCCGGGATCAGGAGCACCGCCGCCGCGCAGGAGCCGATCGCCAGCGCCCACGTCGCGAAGCGGTGCCAGCGTCGGGGCTGGGATGGTTCGGCCGGCGGCACGGTCGCCTGGCCCACCGCGGCGGCGAGCACGGCCCGCCGCAGGTCGGCCGAGCGTTCGGGCTGCTCCTCGGCGCGAGCCGCCTTCAAGGCCGTGGAAAGGGCGCGGATCTCGTCGACCTCGGCCCGCGTGGTGGTGGCTGTCGGGTCGGCGAGCAGCCGCTCGACGGCGGCCCGCTCCTCCGGCGAGGCCATGTCGAGCGCATAGGCGGTCAGCAGCGCGTCGCGATCGTCGCGGTTCCATTCGAGGTCGTGGCTCATGGGTTCGATTTCCTCGGGAGACTCCGGGCGTGGGCGATTCGATTGGTTCAGGAGGTGCCGGGCACGGCGGCCTGGGTGGCCACGAGGCTGCGGATCGCGGGATGGCTGCGGAGGGTGGTGAGCCCGCGATGGGTGAGCACGCGGACATGCCCTTCCGTGCGGCCGGTGATCGCGGCGATTTCCTTGGCGGTGAACCCCTCACACCACAGGTCGATCGCCTCTCGCTGCGGCGGTGGCAGTTCGCGAAGCAGGTCGCGAACGCGGGCGGCAAGCTCCCGCTGCTCGCTGACGTCGGCCGGATCGGCGCCGTGGGTGGCGCCGGTCGGCCGCGCGGGCGTCTCGGCAGCCGATTCGTCTTCAACCTCGACGAGCGACCGCTCCCGGCCGGCCCTGCGGAGGTGGTCGAGGGCTCGATTGCGGCAGACGCGAAACAGCCAGGCAGCCGGGTTCTCGCCGGCCGTGGCCCGCGACTCGCCGCAGAGCTGCACGAACGCGTGCTGGACGGCGTCGGCGGCCAGGTCGGCGTCGCCGAGCAGCCGCCGGGCATACCGCCCGAGCGGCAGTTCGTGGGCATCGACGGCCGCCAGGATCCAGCCGTGCCCGTCGCTTGTGGCTTCCATGTCGCGCTCCTGGGGGAGTCGATCGCCGACCGGTGAGCCGGCCGGCCCGGCCATGAGGATGACGGCGGCCGGGCGATTCCGTTACAGCCGGGGGGAACGAGGGCCGGGTTTGGCCGTTTTCCTCGGCCTCCGGCCCGCGCCGCCGCCGCCGGTGGCGTGTTGACGGGCGCCGCTGCCGCGGCCATCCTGACACCCATGGACGAGACCGGACAGGGCGGCACGACGGATGGCGGTGAGCCGGCGGGCAAGGCCGTGCGGCCGCTCGAGGCGATCGAGCGGCGGGTGCTCGGGGTGCTGATCGAGAAGGGCAAGACCACGCCCGACCAGTATCCGCTCTCGCTCAACGCGCTCGTCACCGGGTGCAACCAGAAGAGCAACCGTGACCCCGTCATGACGCTCGACGAGGAGCAGGTGATGCGGGCGGTGCGCAGCCTGCAGGCGGCCGGTGCGGTCGCGGAGGTCTTCGGTAGCGGCAAGCTGCCCCGCTACCGGCACCTGGCCTACGAATGGCTCGGCGTGGGCAAGGAGGAACTCGCGATCCTGGGCGAGCTGCTCCTGCGGGGCGAGCAGACCGAGGGCGATCTCCGCGGCCGCGCGAGCCGCATGGACGAGATTCCCGACCTCACCACGCTGCGGAGCCATCTCGACCGGCTCGCGGAGCGCGGCCTCGTCGTCTGGCTCTCGCCGCCGGGACGGGGGCGGATGCTCACCCACGGCCTCCTGCCCGAGGAGAAACTCGAGAAGGTGCGCCGCGAGCTGGGTGCGGTCGCCGCGGCCAAGCCGGCCCGGCCACCAGCGGCCGACGAGGGGGAGGTGGCGGCGCTCAAGCAGCGGATCGCCGAACTCGAGGCCGAGGTGGCCGAGCTGCGCAGCCGACTCTCGTAGCAGATCGCGCTCGAGCCACCGCCGGAAAAGTGGCAGCGGGAGTTCATCCCGCTGATTCCGCGCAGCCACGTGATTGCGGCCGGGCACTGACCGTGATGGGTGGCGGACTCCACGGGTCACAGACCCGTGACCACTTTTTTGGCGAGGACGCGAGGCGACGCATCCACAACAAAAGTGGCAGCGGGATTTCATCCCGCTGTCTCCGCGCAGCGACCGGCTCGCACGCGGCCACGTCGGCAATCAAGTCACCCCGCTACTTTCGCCGGCCGGCGAGCACGAGGGCCAGGCCCACGAGCGTGGCCGCCGCGGCGGCGAACACGAGCCAGCCTGCGAGGCTCGACGTGTCGCCCGCCACCAGCCGCTTGCCCTGCCCCTCCGCGGCGAGGTTCACGAGCACCAAGGGCACGCTGTTGTGGGCCAGATGGGCCGCCATCGCCGGCAGGAGGCTGCCCGTCGCGAGCGTCATCCAGCCCAGCGCGATCCCCAGGACGAAGGTCTGTGGCATCCGCTCGGGCAGGAGATGAAAGGCCGCGAAGGCGGCGGCCTGCAGCAGCACCGCCGTGACCGCCCGCCGCCGCCCCGGCTGCTCGCCGGCGCAGGCCGACAGGAGCCAGCCCCGAAAGAAGACCTCCTCGCACACCGCCGGCAGCACCGCGACCAGAAGCCAGCTCACCCACCACGGTCGCCCGAGGAGGAGCTCCATGATCCGCTCCGCGAGGTCGCGGGCCGCCGCCGAGAGGTGCGTGCCCCTGAGCGCGAGCGTGGCGGCCGCCGCCACGATGAACAGTCCCGCGCCCGCCAGCAGCCCGCCGGCGACGACGAGCGGCCAGCGACGGCCGCCGGGAAGGGCGAGACCGAAGGTGCCGCGGCGATCGACCCGCTGCCAGGCGACGGCGACGAGCAGGGGCACGATGAGCGCGGCCTGCTGGATCGGCACGGCCCAGGCGAGGTCGTCGGGCGCGACTCCCTGCGCGTACCAGAGACAGGCGAACGCGACGAGCGCCGCCGCGAACCCCTGCATCGGCGTGGGCCGCGGCCGCGGGGCCGGCCGCGTGAAGAGGCCGCCCGCCGAGTCGGGGCCGCGGAAGAGCAGTTCCTCGTCGGTGAGCGCCGCCGCCGCCCCGCGCAACAGCAGCCATGTCACCGCTGCCGAGGCGACGAGCGAGATCGCGAGGTGGACGGCGAGCGATCCGGCGTCCGTCCCGTCCAGGGCCTCCCGTGCCAGGGCCACCTGTCCCGCGAAGGGCACGGCGGCGAAGGCCGTGCCCCCCACGCCCGGCAGCAGAGCCGAGCCGGCCAGACCGCTCACGAGCAGGATCACCGGCGTCAGCGTGTTCTGGGCCTCCTTGCCGCTCCGCGAGCCGCTCGTCACCGCCAGGCAGACGCTCGCCGCCACCGCCGCCAGGCCCACGAACGCCACGAGCGTGACGCCCGCCGCCGTCGCAGCCTGCGCAGGTTGGACACCGAGGTTGAAGCCCGCGGGCAGAAACCGCAGGAGCACCACCGCGGTCGCCGCGATCGACAGCGCGTTGACGAGGAGGGTCGCGAGCGTCACGCCCCAGATCGCCAGGAACTTGCCGGTGACGATGTCGCCGGCGCTGGCCGGGGCGATCAGGAGCGTCTCGATCGTGCCCCGCTCCTTCTCCCCCGCGATCGCGTCGATCGCCGGGTAGAAGGCCCCCGTCGCGGTCAGGAGCGCCAGCAGCACGAGCACGCCTCCCGCCGCCGTCGGCACCACGCCCTCCATCGAGGCCGTCCCCGACGCCTTCGGGCCGCCCGCGAAACTGAGGGCGAGCGGCTCGAGCACGCTCGCCGGCAGCCCCTCGGAGGCGATCCGGCGCTGGCGGGCGTCGGCGGCGAGCGCCTTCACCACGGCCACGAGGTGATCCTGCCGCCGGGCATCGACCGGCCTGATCGCCGAGATGCGGGCCTCGAGCGGCACGGTGCCCCGGCCGTCGAGGGCCGCGAGCGTGCCGGCGGGCAGGTCGATCCACGCATGCAACTCACCCGTGTCGAGGAGGCCCTGGGCGGCAGCCCGGTCGCAGATCTTCACCGACAGTCCCGCCGGCCAGTCGTCCGGCTTTCCCTCGTCTCCGCGGGAGACCTCGTCCAGGCGGGCGGCGAAGGCCGCGGCATCGGCGCCCGAGAGGGCGAGCGCCAACGGCCGTGGGGCCCGGCGGGCCTCCAGGTCGGAGAGGGCCGTCCTCAGGCCGAGCGTGCTGGCCAGGGCGAGCACCGGATACATCGCCATCGGCATCAGCAGCGTGACGAACAAGGTGCGCCGGTCGCGGACGAACTCCAGCAGGTCGCGGTGCATCACCGCCCGGATGGCCCGCCACCGGCTCTCGAACTGGGTCTTCACGCGTCCTCCTGCCGCTCGACCGCGGCGAAGAAGGCCGCCTCCAGGCCCCCCGGCTCCGCGGCCAGTTCCGCCCGCGTCCCCTGCCCGACGATCCGGCCGGCGTGGATCATCAGGAACCGGTCGCATCGCCGCTCGATCTCGTGGAGGCGATGCGTGGAGACGAGCACGGCCCGCCCGTCGTCCCGCAGCTGTTCGAGCAGGTCGAGCAGGTCGCGGGCGCCGACGATGTCGAGCCCGTTGGTGGGCTCGTCGAGGACGAGCGCCGGCGGGTCGTGCACGAGCGCCCGCCCGAGCGAGACCCGCTGCCGCTGCCCCGTGGAGAGCCGGCCGCAGGGGCGATCGCCGCAGGCCGCCAGGCCGAGCACGTCGACGAGCTCGGCGACGCGGGCGGTGATCCGGTCCTCGGCCAGGCCGTGCAGCCGGCCGAACGACGCGAGCACCTCCCGCGGCGTCAGCCGGTCGGGCACGCCCGTCGTCGCCGAGAGATACCCCAGCTGCCGCCTGACGCCCAGCGGGTCTGCGAGGATGTCGCAGCCTCCGATGCTGGCGGTTCCGGCCGTGGGCTTGAGCAGCGTTGCCAGGAGCCGCATCGTCGTCGTCTTGCCGACGCCGTTGGCGCCGAGGAGCCCCACCATCTCGCCGGGGGCGACGGTGAACGAGACGCCGTCGACCGCCTTGACGAGCGTGCCGTCGCCGCCACGAAAGTGCTTCACGAGCCCGGCGGCAGCGATCATCTCAGCTCTCCTCCGCGGGCGGGAACTGCCGGCGACCCAGGATCGCGGCCGCCACGCCGAGCAGCGTCGCGGTCAGCACGATGACGGCGGCGATCTGCACGGCGGCCGGCTGCGGGTCGATCAACAGTTTGAGTTCGGCCGGGAGTTGCCGGTGCCAGCCCATCCAGTCGACCAGCAGGCTCCTGAGCCGCAGGCTCACCGTCAGCTGGTTGATGATCGCGGGCAGGAAGCCGGCCAGATACTCGACCACCAGCGCCGCCGCCACGCTCGCCACGAGGGCCCGCTTGGGCACGATCACCGCCGGCAGGGCGAAGAGTGCCGCCCGGCCGAGGCACGAGAGGCCCACGAGCGCCCCGAGGATCGCCGCCAGCCGCCCCGAGCCGGGCAGGCCGGCCGCGACGAGCGACAGGCCGAGCGCCACGAGCGCCACCACGGCCGTCCAGGCGACGGCGGCCAGGAACGTGCCGAACAGGAGCGACCGGCGGCCGCCCGGCCGCACCACGACGTGCTGCCACGTGCCCCGCTCCAGTTCGTCGGCGACCACCGGGCACATCGTGACGAGCAGCCCCAGCATGCAGACCGCCTCGGGCACGAGCGCGTAGAGGAGCACGACGGCGAAGTCGCGGTCGAGGTCGCCGGCGACCTGCCGCACCGCGAGCATCACGGCCGCCGGGAAGGCGGCCCCGACCAGGGCGAGCAGCAGCCGCTGCGGGGCGAGGAGCCGCCGCAGCTGGAAGCCCGCGACCGCCAGGATGCCGCGGCAGGCGTTCATGACGCGGCCTCCGGTGACACGGGGCGAGCGGCATGGGCCGGGCCGATGCCCCGGTGCAGCTGCACGAGCCGGTCGAACACGCCCTCGAGCGAGCGGTCGCCGGCATGGAGCGCGGTGATCGCGATTCCCTCGGTCCCGGCCGCCTCGGCCAGGCGGGTCGCGAGCTCTGTGGGCCGGCGGGTGCCGATCGCGAGGCCCTGCGAGCCCTCGAATCGCAGGCTGTCGGCCAGGCCGCTCGCGCAGGCGATCTCGGCCAGACGGCGGGGGCGGGTGGCCTCGAGGCGGACCTCCGCGGGAAGCGCGTCGACCAGCGCGTGGATCTCCCCGGCATCGCCGCTGGCGACCAGCCGGCCGCCGAGGATCACCGCCAGGCCGGCGTCGAGCGCCTCGATCTCGTGGAGCAGATGGCTGGCCACCAGCAGGCTCCGCGAGGTCGCCCAGCGGCGGACGAGCGACACGAGGTCGTGCCGGGCGACCGGATCGAGGCCGATGAAGGGCTCGTCGAGCACGAGCAGGTCGGGATCGTGGGCGATCGCGCCTGCGATCTTCGCCCGCTGCCGCATCCCCTTGGAGAGCGTGGCCAGCGGCCGGTCGGCCGCCTCGCCGAGGCCGAGGCCCTCGATGGCCCGCTCGGCCGCCCGCCGCGCCGCCTCGCGGGTGAAGCCGGCCAGCCGCACGAGGTACGTGACCCACTCGCGGGGCGTGGCCCGCCGCTCGAGCAGGTCGCCGGCCGGACAGTAGCCGATCCGGGCGAGCACCCGGGGATTGCCGAACGGCCGCTCGCCGAAGATCGTCACCCGCCCCATCGTCGGCCGGAGTTGGCCGGTCACGAGGCCGAGCAGCGTGGTCTTGCCGGCGCCATTGGGCCCCAGCAGGCCGTGGGCACCGGGACCGAGTTCGACCGTGAGATCGTTGACGCCGATCACGGTGCCGTAGAGCTTGGTGGCGTGCTCGAGGGAGATCATCGACGCTCCTCAGGCCCGGGCCGGCGCATCGACCCGCAGGAAGAGCACCACGAGTGACACCGCGGCAACCACGGCCAGCGAGACCAGCGACGGGAGGACGGCCGGCCAGCGGGTGCCGATCCCGAAGATCCAGCCCTGCACCACGCCCTGGGCGTGGAACAGCGACAGCCAGGCCCAGCGGTCTTCGGTGCCGTCGATGCCGGCCGCCCGCGCCAGCCAGCCGAGTCGCGGCCCCGACGCGCGGGGCTGGGCGACGGGCGCGGCGGTGTCGTCGAACGGATCCTGGACCGCCGCTTTGGCCCGGGGCCGCTCGCGGGCGGCCAGGTCGGCACCCGAGAGCGCGCCGTGGGTGATCCAGCAGGCCACCCAGGTGGCGAACCAGGCGAAGGCCGCGATCCGGCTCTCGGTGGTGAGCGAGGAGTAGGCGAGCGCCAGAAGCACCGTCGGGATCGTCACCGCGGCGGCCGCGGCCAGGATCCGCAGCGGCAGATCCCACGTCGCGGCGGCGACCGCCAGGCTGGGGCTGACGAGCACCCCGAGCATCCAGAGCACGAGCGCCGG
The DNA here is from genome assembly GCA_046090525.1 of Planctomycetota bacterium. Lineage (GTDB taxonomy): Bacteria > Planctomycetota > Planctomycetia > Pirellulales > UBA1268 > QWPN01. The sequence continues at coordinate 2,795 of JBJTAA010000333.1, read as the reverse complement.
CAGGAGCGTGATCAGGCTCACGATCGTGGCCAGCACGAGCACCTTGCCGAGGATGTAGTCGCCCCGCGAGACCGGCCGCGTGAAGTAGACGAGCCAGGCCTTGGCCCGCAAGTCGCCGGCGATCAGCCGCGGCGCCACCAGGCCCACGACCACCGCCAGGAGCACGGCCTGCGGCGCCCGCATGAAGGCCAACAGCAGCCGCGACCACACGATGCGGCGGGCCGCCTCGGGATCGTCGAGGCTGCCGCCGAGCGAGTCGGCCACGAGCCCGCCGATCAGCCCGAACCCGTCGAGCCGCTGGGAGAGCACCCGTCCCGCGCCGATCGCCCCTTCCTCGAGGGCCTGTTCGAAGGCGAAGAAGCCGCCCGCGAACATGATCGCCGGGCTCCAGGCGAAGAGCAGCACCCGCCGCAGCCAGCGGCTCTTCCAGGCCAGGCGGATTCCGGTGGCGGCGATCACCCGCGGCCCGCCCCCGCGGCCGGGCGTGCCCTGCCACGGACGGTAGCCGACATCATGCAGTGGCATGGCCGCCCCTCACACCTTCAGCCTCGGCCAGCGCGGCCAGAAACACGTCTTCCAGCGGCCGCCGCTCGGCCTCGAGCGAGCGGATCGCCACGCCGGCGGAGCGGGCTTCCTCCCAGAGCGCGACGAGGCTCTCTTCGTCGTCGGCCTGCACGAGCAGGCCGTCGCCATCGTCCGCGGTCCGCGCGGCGACGCCGCGGCCCGCCAGCGCCGCCACCAAAGCCGGCAGCGGCCCGCTGCCCCGCAGCCGCCGCTCGTGGCCGCCGCTCGCCGTCAGCTCGGCGACCGCTCCCGCCAGCCGGATGCGGCCGCGGACCAGGAGCACGAGCCGGTCGCAGATCGACTGCACGTCGCGGAGCACGTGGGTCGACACGAGGATCGTCTTGCCATGGTCGCGGGCCAGCGTCACGAGCCGGCCGAGCATCGCCCGCCGCTCGAGCGGGTCGAGCCCGTTGGTGGGCTCGTCGAGGATCACGACCGCCGGGTCGTGCACGAGCGCCGCCGCGAACGCCACCTTCTGCCGCATCCCGACCGAGAGCGTCTCGATGGCGCGATACCGCTCCTGACCGGCATCGCACCAGTCGAGCACCTCGTGGGCCCGACGCAGCCCCTCCGTGGCCGGCAGGCCGGAGAGCCGAGCCGCGTACTGCACCATCTCCACGCCCGAGAGTCCCGGCACGGAGGCGTCGTCCTCGGGCACCACGCCGACCAGGCGGCGGACGCCCCGGGGGTCGGCCGCCGGGTCGTGCCCGAGCACGCTCACGTGGCCGTGGGCCAGCCGCACGAGCCCGAGGATCGCCCGCACGAGCGTGCTCTTGCCGGCGCCGTTGGGGCCCACGAGCCCCGTGATGCCCGCCGGCACCTCGAACGAGACGTCATCGAGCACCACGCGGCGGCCGTACCGCTTGGTCACGCCCGCGAGCCGCACGGAAGGGAGATCGGCCGGGGCCTGGGGCACGGGGGCATCCTCGCTCTGGCAACGTGACGGCCGCCGTGGCCGGCCTCACTGCTCCATGACCTCGGATTCCTTGGTCTTGGCCAGATCGCCCACGCTGGTCTCGTACTTCTTGGTGAGCTCCTGGACCTCGTCCTTGCACCGCTTGGCGTCGTCCTCGGTCATGTCGCCGTCGGACTGCTCGGTGTCGGCGGCCTTGTTGCCGTCGCGGCGGACGTTGCGGATCGCCACCCGGGCCTCCTCGGCGAGTTCCTTGATGCGGGCGGTCATCTTGCGACGGACGTCGGCCGACAGGGGCGGGATCACGATCCGGATCAGGCGGCCGTCGCTCTGGGGATTGAAGCCCAGCCCGCTCGCCTGGATCGCCTTCTCGATGTCCTTGAGCGTGCCCGGGTCGAAGGGGCGGACGACGATCTGGTTGGGTTCGGGCGCCCCCACGCTCGCCAGGGCCTTGATCGGGGTCGGCGACCCGTAGACCTCGACCTTGAGCGTGTCGACGATGCCGGGGTTGGCCCGGCCGGTGCGGATTCCGGTGAGGGCGTGGCGGAAGACCTCGACGGCCTTCTCCATGCGTTCCTCGGCGTCGAGCAGGATGTCGTCGGCCGGCATCGCGGGCGGCTCCTCGGGGGAAAGCATCGATTGTGGCACGGCATCGGCGGCCGGGGCAAGCGGCTGGCGCACGCTCGTGGTTGCCCGCCCAGCAGTCCGGTCACGCCGTGACCGGATCACGCACCTCAGGAGTCCGGTTCCGCCGGAACCGGATCACGCAGGACGCTGCCTTGGGTCGCGCAGGCTCGGGGTTGCCCGTGCCATCTCGCCGGACGCTCGCTGCGCCCATCCTGGGCTTCGCTCGCTCCGTGCCGGCTGCGCTCCGCCATCCATGGCTGCGCTTGCCGCCAAGGCCGGCTCTCGGGGCATGGGCAGCCCCTCGCGGTCCAAGGGTGCGCCGAGACAGCGCGGATCGCCGCGTTGCGGCGAACTACGAGCCCGTGCGTTTCGCCAGCCGGCGGAGGAGGGCGAGGTTGGCGCGATCGGTGGCCGGGGTGGGCTTGCCGTCGGGGCCTTCCTTGGGCGTCTCGAGTACCAGCGGGATGCCCGCGAGCCGGTGATGGTTCACGATCAACTTGAAGGCGGCCCGGCCGATCTTGCCCTTGCCGATCGCCTCGTGCCGGTCGACCCGCGAGCCACGGTCCTTCTTGGAGTCGTTGGCGTGGATCAGCTTCAGCCGCCGCAGGCCGATCGCGTCGTCGAAAGCCGCGAGGGTCTCGTCGAGCGCGGCCCGGGGCGCTAGCGGATAGCCCGCCGCGAACACGTGGCA
>JBJTAA010000332.1:0-2857 GCA_046090525.1 Planctomycetota bacterium | reverse complement strand
CGAATCTACAACCCCACGAAGCAGGCGCTCGACCAGGATCCCCACGGGATCTTCATCCGCCGCTGGCTGCCGGAACTTGCGGGCGTGCCGGATGCCTACCTGCACGAGCCCTGGACCATGCCGACGGGCGTGCAGCAGGCTGCGGGTTGCCGGATCGGGCACGACTATCCGGCGCCGATCGTGGATCACGCCGCCGCGGTGCGGGAGGCGAAGCGGCGGCTGGCCACGGTGCGCGGCAGTGCCGCGGCCCGGGCCCAAGCCCGCGAGGTGGCCCGGCGGCACGGCAGCCGCAAGGATCGCCGGGGCGCGATGCAGCAGGATCCCGTGCGGCGGCAGCTCAAGCGCGAGCCGCGCGACGGCCCGCCGCAGGGCGGACGCTCCGCCGCCGACCCCCAACGCCGGTTGCCGTTCGCGGACGACTCAGCGCCACCAGCCGACGGCTGAAGGACCGCCCGCCGGCTTCAGGCCGGCAGCCGATCGAGCCGGCGACCGCTCGTCCGCCCCACGGCCACATCGGTCATCCGGGCGAACCGCTTGAAGACCGACTCCTGTCGGTAGGGGATCCCATGCCGCGCACAGAGCGATTTCACCACCGGCTGGATCTCCCGGTACTTGCTCATCGGCAGGTCCGGGAAGAGGTGATGCTCGATCTGATAGTTGAGCCACAGGCTCAGGTAATCCACGAACTCGGTGCCGCAGTGGTAGTTCGCCGAGCTGAGCACCTGCGTCGCGTAGAACTCCTGGTGGCCGTGGGAGTGGAAGTCGAACTGGTAGAGGTCGTCGGCCGTGTGGTTCGGGCCGATCACCAGGAACGAATGGACGTTCGTGATGCACTCGGCGAGCAGCTTGTTGAGCAGGACGCACAAGGCCACGGTCGTGCCCAGCGGGAGGAACAGACAGGGCACGAGCAGGAAGTGGAAGCCCGCATAGGGCAGGTAGCAGCGGGCCCAAACGGCCCGGGCCGTGGGCGACCGCAGGTCGAGGGCGTTGCGGACCGACACGTGGAGGATGTGGTCGCCGGACAGGCGGCGCATGGTGCGCGGGTCGAGCACGCTCATCGTCCGCGGGGCGTAGTAGGTGAACTTCCAGGTGAGCGCCAGGAGCATCAGGAACGCGTATTTCACCGGCAGCGGCACCCGGAGCGCCCGCAGAAACTCGATATGCCGCTCGACCACGTCGGGATCCTTGTCCTCGCCCGTGTAGGCATGATGGAGCGTGTTGTGCTCGTAGTCCCACGCGCTGGGCACGATCCAGTCGAACCAGTCCACGAAGCGGCGCCAGCCCCGGGCGAACCCGCGGCTGGTGTAGCGAGCCGGGATGCCGGGGATGCGGTCGTAGCCCCGGTGCGTGATGTGGTGCGCCAGCAGCCAGCGGGTGCTCTGGCCGAGGCTCAGCGCCACCGCGGTGACCGGGTTTGGAGGCAGCCACGCCGTGAGGTAGCCCACAAGCGTCGCCAGACGGCCCCAGCGCTCGACCCGCCGCATGTGCAGATAGTCGGCCTGGGAGATCGTCGCGTAAGTCGACCGCCGCAGGGCCTTGATCGCCGCGGCGAACCCGGCGACATCCAGGGCCGCCAGATCGGGATCCCTATCGCCCACCGCAGTTGGGGGCGTCGTGCAGCAAACGGACATGTGTGACGGCGGCCGGTGACGGATCGCGAGGGATCGTCCCGGAGCCTTCGTCCACGGCCCGCTCGGATCGCTTCCACTGCGCACGGACGGCGGGAACACTGCGAGCCGCCCGCAGGCGTCTCTCGGCTACCGCCCAGACAACCGCAGAATACCCGTGCGGCGCGCTCGTGCAAACACCGCGGGGGCGAGAGGCGAATCACGAGTTCAGGCCGGGCGTCACATCCCCGCGAAACCTTCGGCCGGGTCAACCGTTTCAGGACGATCCAGCCAGGGGCGTGGCCACCGGCCCCGCTCGTCTCGGCATGGCTTCCCGCTGTCAGGAGATCCTCCGATGCACTTCACCCCCCTCCCCCGCTGCCTCGTCGCGGCCCTCGCGTGCGCCCTCTTCGCCCCCGGGTCGACCCCGGCCCAGGAAACCAGGCCGAAGCCGGATCCCGAGAAGGTCTTCAAGCGGCGGGACACCAACGGCGACGGTGTCGTCTCCGAAGACGAGTTCCTCGCCGTGGCCAAGGACGACGCGCACAAGCCGAAACTGAAGAAACGGTTCGACAAGCTTGACGCCGATGGCGACGGCAAGTTGTCGCTCGCCGAGTTCAAGGCGGGGATGGCGACTCCCCGAAAAAAGTAGCCACGCCGCGATCCCGACCGCGTCGTCGAGCGAGCGGCTCGGTCAGGCCGTGACCAGCCCGCGGCGAGCCGGGGCGAGCGACCCGAGCGCGTCGAGCGCCGCAGTCCGCCCAGCGGCATCGCCCTCGACGGCCAGACAGCCCCGACTGCGAAGCGCGTCGAGCGTGGTCCGCCCCGCGACGAGCTCCGCGAGCGTCGCAGCCGCGAGCGACACGAGCGGCGCTTCGCCACCGGGCAGCCCCACGTGCAGCGAGACCGGCTGGCCACCCTCCAGCGCGATCGTCCACTGCCCGCCCCCGGCGCCGGTCGCGGCCAGGCCGACCACGTTCCGGCCTCGCGGCGGCGTCCACTCGGCCTCGCCGAGCATCGCCTCGAGCAGCGAACGCCCCGTGGCCTCCGGCTGCCGGCGGCCCGGCGGCGGCCAGCGGAAGCGGTTGTCGATCGCGAATCGGCAGAGCCGCCGGATCACGTCGTCGTCGAGCGGTGGCGCCGGCAGGTCGGGCACCGCGGCCCGCGTGTTCGTCGTGTCGAACTCGGGGTCGTCCCGCCAGTAGGCCCGGTAGACGTCCATCTGGTCGAGGAACATCTTGCCGAGCGCC
>JBJTAA010000331.1:0-3925 GCA_046090525.1 Planctomycetota bacterium | reverse complement strand
CGGCCCTCAGTGCATCTCCACCGCGCAGCTGCCCAGGCCGCCACGGTAGTAGTTGAACTGCACGTTCGGGTGGTCCGCCAGCAGCGACATCGGCACGCACGAGTCGGCCAGCCCCTTCGAGATCATCAGCGCCGTCAGCCGCTGGCCGAGCGGGTTGTCATGCACGCCCGCCTGCCAGATCGAGACCTTCTCCGCCTGCCAGGTCTGCACCGGGCCCACCGTGATCGCCCGCTGGGGCACCATCGTGATGTTGCCGCCGCCGCTGGTGCGGGCGTTTTGGGCGAGTGTCACCGGATGCAGGTCCACGACGCGGGTCGAAAGGGCCCGGTATTCCGCCGGCGTCGGCGGGGCGTCGGCATATTTCCCCTCGCGCTTGAGCGGGTCGTTGAACGCCCAGTGCTTGATGTCGCCCTGCCCTCCCTGCATCACGGCGCAGCGGGCCCGCCCCCAGCTGGCGACGTAGTCGGCCACGTCGGCCTTGGGGAAGTGGAGGTTCGCCTCCGGCATCCGCAGCGCGGGGCGGATCCGGTCGAAGCAGAGCTCGCGGTCGGCCCGTTCGAACGAGAGCGGGTGCGTGACGGGCACTTCACGGCCATCCTCGTACCACTCGTCCATGCCCCAGAAGTGGGCGTGCCGCAGGTCGAGCCCGAGTTCGTTGACGAGCCGGGCCACCAGCGGCAGCTGCTCGGTCGGCCCGATCGGCCCGCAGATGCCGACGGGATCGTCGGCCGTCGCCTGCTTCCAGGCGGCGATGTATTCGAGCGCCTCGGCGAGGTAGAAGTCCTCGAGCGTGTCATAGCAGACGACCCGGAAGCCCGGCCGCGACAGGGCGAGCAGATCCCCGGCCGAGAGGGCCGCCGCGTCGCGGATGATCTCGGCGTCGAGCGTGGTGTAGTCCCACCAATCGGGAGCGATCCTGCTGAGCGGCCGGGGCATGGGCGACCTCCTGAAGACGGACGAGCGCGAGCGGGCCGCCCAACCTACAGCCGTTCCCCACGGGCCCACAACGAGGCGGAATATTTCAATCGCTGTGCCGGTGCTATCAATTTTTCCGGCTTGCCCCCGACCTGCCTGCGAGCTTCCGCAGGGCCGCCGGCGTGCTCCCGAGGTGGCGGCTGAACAGGGTGGTCATGTAGGAGACCGAGCGAAACCCGGCCCGCGGCGCGATGGCCTTGAGCGGCAGTTCGGTGGTCGTCACCAGCCGGCGGGCCTCCGCGAGCTTCACCCGCAGGATGTCGTCGTGGATCGAGTGGCCGACGGCCCGCTTGAAGCGGTCTTCGAGCACCCAGCGGCTGAGCCCCGACCGTTTGACGAGCTCGGCGATCGAAATGTTGGCGCAGGCCTGTTCGCGGACGGCGCGCACCACCTCGGCGATCAGCGGATCGGCCACCGCGATGGTCTCGGTTGACCGCCGGGCGACCACGCCCGCCGGCGGCAGCGTCACCCGTCGGCCCGCCGCGTCACGCCTCCAATCCTGCCCGGTGGCGGCGGACCGCATCAGGCCGTCGAGCAGGCGGGCCGCCTCGTGCCCGATCCGGCGAGCCGACTGTGCGATGCTCGACAGCGGCGGCTCGGCGAGCTCGCAAATGAACTCGTCGTCGTCGACGCCGATGACGGCCACGTCGTAAGGCACCCTCAGCCCGCAGCGGCGGCAGGCTTCGAGCACGTGCCGGGCCCGCAGGTCGTCGCAGGCCAAAATGCCCGCGGGCTTGGGAAGTTCCCCGAGCCAGGCTGCAAGCTCTCGCTGCAGCGCATCCCACTCCCGGGACTCGTGGCGGGCCGTCAGGGTGCGGCAGGGTCTGCCGGCCGCGGCCAGATGCCGCTCGAAGGCGGCGGCCCGCGCCTGCGACCAGACGCTCGTCACCGAGGCGGGCAGACCGTAGAAGCCGAAGGAGCCGAGGCCACGGTCGAGCAGGTGCTCGGCGGCGAGGCGCGCAATCGTCTCGTTGTCGGTCTCGACGTAGGGAATCCCCGTGGCGGGGTCGTGGTAGCCCGCCCCGCCGCCGACGGCCACGGTGGGCAGCCCCATCGCCACGACCGCCTCGGCAATCCGCTTGTCGTCGAAGGAGGCGATGACGCCCTGCCCGTTCCACGACCTCGCCCGCGGGATCCGCCGCTCGGCTTCTTCCTCGATGTAGAGCCGCCAATCGCCCGCTTCCCGCGCATACTGCGCCACGCCCGTGGCGATCTCGCGATCGTAGGGCACCGCGGCGTCGATGATGATTGCCACGAGCGGGCTCGCCTCGTCCATGCGCCCCTGATTCTGCCAGAGCCCGCCCCGCAGTGCAGGCCGCCGGCACCGGGCACCAGCCGCCGCCTCGCCACGCCTCAGCTTTCAAACCTCACGCCTCACGAAACGAAAGCCGGCGGCGGTCGCGATGCCGCCCGGCGCGGCGCCGCGTGGGTAGGATATGGCTCGTCGCCACCGCGACACACTCATGGAGCTTGCACCTATGCCCGGCGATTCCGACTCCGTCCATCTGACCCGTCGTGACTTCACGCGTGGCGGGGCCCTTGCCACGGCCGCCGCCGCGACGATGGTGCATTCCTCCCGCGCCGCGGCCGAGGAGCCCCGCGAACTCCGGCTGGGCATCATCGGCTGCGGCGGCCGCGGCGGCGGGGCGCTCGACAACTCGCTCTCGATCAACCAGGGCGTCAGGCTCGTGGCGGCGGCCGACCTCTACGGGCGAAACTGCGAAAAGATCTGGAAGGCGATGCGGGAGGCCCATCCCGACAAGGTGGCCGCTGCCGACACGAGCCACGAGGGGCTCGACGGCTACGAGCGGATTCTCGACGACCCCAATGTCGACGTCGTGCTCGTCACCTCCACTCCCGGCTTCCATCCGCGGCACGTCCGGGCGGCGGTCGCGGCGGGCAAGCACGCGTTCGTCGAGAAGCCTGCCTGCGTCGACCCGGCCGGCTACCGCCTCTGCCTCGCCGCCCACGACGAGGCGGTGGCGAAGGGGCTGGCGATCGTGTGCGGCACGCAGTATCGCCGGCAGGTGAACTACGCCGGTGCGGTCGAACAAATCCGCCAGGGGGCGATCGGCGACGTCATCGGCGCCCAGGCCCGCTACTGCGCGTCCGGCATCTGGTATCGCGCACGGGCCGAGGGGATGAGCGACGCTGAATACCAGATGCACAACTGGTATCACTTCATCTGGCTCTCGGGTGACCAGCTCGTCGAGCAGGGCGTGCACAACCTCGACCTGATCAACTGGGTGATGGGAGAAAACCCCATCTCGGCCTACGGCTCCGGCGGCCGGTTCGTGCGGCCCGACGACAGCGAGCTCTGGGACACGTTCGGCATCGACCTCGAGTATCCGGGCGGGAAGTTCGTGTCGTTCCAATCGCGGCACCTGCCGAACACGCCCTCGGACGTGGGGAACGTGATTCACGGCTCGCAGGGCACATGCCACATCGCGGCGGGCAACGGTGGCTCGCGGATCGTCGACCGCGATGGAAAGACGGTCTGGGAGATGCAGGGCAGCATCGCCGACGCCTACCAGCAGGAGCACAAGGACCTGATCGATTCGATCCGGGCCGGCAAGCCGATCGTCGAACTGCGGCAGATGGCCGACAGCTCGCTCGTGGGCGTGCTCGGCCGCCTGGCCGCCTACACCGGCCAGAAGGTGACCTGGAAGTTCGTGGCCGAGGAATCGCAACTCGACCTCTTCCCCAAGGAGCTCACCTGGGAGTCGTCGCTGCCGAGCCGCGGCTTCGCCGTGCCGGGCAGAACGAAGCTCGTCTAACCGCGATGGCGATGGCGGAGGAGATGGCGTAGGCCGCCACCGCCACCCCAGACATGGGCCATGCCCGGCTCGGGCGCGGCCAACGCGTCCCGCGGGGAACGTGGTGCACCGCCGGTCGCCTCCAGAGCGCATTCGAGTTTGGTGTAGCACCGGTTCGGGGGCGGCAAAAGTCG
>JBJTAA010000330.1:0-3410 GCA_046090525.1 Planctomycetota bacterium | reverse complement strand
GGCCGGCATGTCGGCCGGCCCATGCACGGGCACGCCGAGCTGCTTGCCGAGCACCACGAGCTGCTCGATCGCGGCGGGCCGCTGGAGGTCGGCGGCGACGAGCATCACCCCGCGGCCGGTCGAGAGGATCTTCTTGGCGAGTTTGGCCGACGTGGTCGTCTTGCCCGAGCCCTGGAGGCCGCAGAGCATCAGCACCGTCGTGCGGTCCGCCTGGAGGTGGAGCGAATGGTCCACCGGGCCCATGAGGTTGACGAGCTCGCGGTGGACGATCCCGACGAGCTGCTGTGCCGGGTCGAGCGAGTCGAGCACCTTCTCGCCGACCGCCTCGGCGGAGACCCGCTCGAGAAACTGCTCGGCCACGTCGTAGGCGACGTCGGCCTCGAGCAGGGCCGTCCGGACCTTCTCGAGGCCCTCCCGCATGTTCGCGGCGGTGAGCTTGCCGCGGCCGCGCAGCGAGTTGATCGCGGAAGAGAGCGAGGCGGAGAGCGAGTCGAACATGGCGGCCGGCGCGGCGGGAGCGGGAGCCGGAGTATACCTGCCAGCCCGCCTCGTTCCCGCCCGGTGCCCTCGCCCCTCCCGCCGGTGACGAGCCGCCCGTTCGGGAGGCGACACACGCTGTGCCGCACAGGCCCGACGCGTGGCCGGCGAAGGCGGCGCGTCACCGGAGGGAGCGGGTCGACAGCGGGCGCGCGGCGCCCGCCGACCCGGCGGCGATCAGCTGAACGTGCCGGGCTCGCCGGCGGGCGCGGAGATCGGCACGCCGCCGGGCATCGCCGAGATGCCGCCCCCCTCGCAGCACGGTGCCGGGGCGGCGCACGGGTCGCACGCTGGTGCACAAGGCGGGGCCATCGGGGCCGGGCAGGGCTCGCTCCGGCCGCCGCACGGCGAACGGAACTCCATGAACGACGGGCGCCGGCAACTGCTGCCGCCGCCGAAGCAGCTGCTGCAACCGGGGGCCGCCGCGAGGGCCGCCAGGGCGATCGCCAGACAAATGTTCCGCGACATGACGGGCTTCTCCAGCATCCGGCGGGCTCGTGACCGAGCTCCGCCGATCGAGACAAGAACTGCGAAGGACGAGCGGCGTCGCCGTCGACGCCACGAGAACCCTAGCTCATGAATCGGGTGCGGGGTCGGGATCGCGGCGCTTTTTTGGCGGCCGCTGACGGTGCGGCGAACGCGTGGTGACGTTTGTGCCGTCGGGTCGGGTGCGAGGCGGTTGGACGGCAGCGGCGTGAGGTTCGTGAGCGTGCGTTCCGACGGTGCGATCGATTCATGAGGCACGCCGCTCGCGAGCGGAGCGTCGCCCGCCGATACCCCCTTCCATGGTCGAGCGCCGCCACCTCCGCCGCCTCGTGCTCGCCGCCCTGGCCGCGGGGCTGGTGACGGGATCCCTCTGCCCCGGGGCCGGCCGCGCCGCCGAGGAGCCCGCCGCCGCCGAGGCGATCGCCGGCGAGGTGGAGCCGGACTGTCCGCCGCGAGCCGCCAGCCTGAGCCCCCTCGACGTCTGGGTCGTGAGCACCCGGCGGCTGCCCGGCGTGGGCCACCTCCCCGCGAGCGTGACCTTCGACGTCGAGCGGCTTGCGGACGACGGCGACCGCCGCCGCTGGGAGCGGGCCGATCAGGACCAGCTGCTCGCCGAGCCCGGTCAGCCGCTCGTGATCTTCGTGCACGGCAACCGCTACGACTCGACCGATGCCCGGTCGCAGGGACTGCTTTTGGCCCGCCGGCTCGCCGAACGCCGGCCGGACGGCCCGACGGCACGGGTGGTCATCTTTTCCTGGCCGAGCCAGAAGCAGGGCGTGCTCCTCAAGGACGGCCGCCGGAAGTACGACCGGGCCTATGCCGACGGCCACTACCTGGGCTGGCTCTTGCGCCGGGTGGAGCCGGAACGACCGGTAGCGATCGTCGGCTACTCGTTCGGGGCGCTCGTGGCCGCCCGGGCGCTCGCCGATCTCGACCAGCCCGCTCCCGGCGGGCCGGCTTGGGCGGAGCGGCCGGGCCGCACGCAACTGGTGTTCGTGGCCCCGGCGCTGCGGGGCGACGCCCTGGCCCCGCGCGGGCCGTTCCGCGACTCGCTGGCCGGCCTCGACCGCTTCACGCTGCTGATCAACTCGCGCGACGAGGCACTCCGGTTCTTCCCGCTGCTCGAGCCGGCGGTCAGGGTGCCCGCCCTCGGTTTCGTGGGCATGCCGCGCCGCTGGCTGCCGCCGGAGGTCGAGTATGCGGCCGCCGACGCCGCCGGCATCGTGGGCAAGTTGCACACGATGCAGCGCTATCTCGACTCGCCGTCGCTCGCCGAGCGGATCGCGGCCGGAGCCCTCGACGGCCTCGTCGGCGAGTGAGCCCGGGGGCGGCCGCGCCCAACCGGGCCGTGAGCGGAATCAGGCGGCCCGCCGCTGCGGCCGCTCGGCGTCGCGGGTGAGCCGGGCCTCGACCATCATCCGGGCCACGTCGGGCATCGCGTAGGCGGCCCGCCAGGAGAGCCGCTCGGCGGCCCGCCGCGGGTCGGCCCGGCCGCACGCGATCTCGCTCGGCCGGGTGAGCCTGGGATCGCGGACGACGTGCCGCCGCCAGTCGAGGCCGACCGTGCGGAAGGCCTCGGCGACGAACTCCTCGAGACTCGTGGTCACGCCGGTGGCGATCACGAAGTCTTCGAGCGAATCCAGCTGCAGCATCCGGTGCATGGCGACCACGTATTCCGGCGCCCAGCCCCAGTCGCGGCGGACGGTGAGATCGCCGAGCTCGAGCACGTCCTGCTCCCCGCGGGCGATCCGGCAGGCCGCCGCCACGATCTTCTGCGTCACGAATCGCTCCGGCCGCAGCGGGCTTTCGTGGTTGAAGAGGATGCCGGTCGCCGCCTGGATGCCGTAGGCCTCGCGGTACTGGGCCACCTGCCAGAAGGAGGTCGCCTTGGCGATGCCGTATGGGCTGCGCGGCTTGAGCACCGTGGCCTCGTGGGCCGGATCGTCTCCGGTGCTGCCGAACATCTCGGAGCTGCCGGCGTTGTAGAGCCGCACCGGCCGCCCCAGAAGCCGCAGCGCCTCGAGGAGATTGATCGTGCCGACGACGATGCTTTCGAAGGTCTCGACCGGTTGGTCGAACGACAGGCCCACGCTCGTCTGCCCGGCCAGGTTGTAGATCTCGTCGGGTTCGGCCCGCTTGAGGACCGCCAGGGTCGAGCGGAAATCGACCAGCGACATCGACACGAGCGTGACGCGATCGCGGATGCCCAACGCCGCGAGTCCCTCGAAGCGGCCGGTCTGGGCATCGCGGCTGGTGCCCACGACGGTGTAGCCGAGCCCGAGCAGGTGGGCGGCCAGATAAGCGCCGTCCTGGCCGCCGATGCCACAGATCACGGCGGTGCGGCCGGCAGGATCGCGGTCCGGTGCGAACGGGGGGGCTGCCATGGG
>JBJTAA010000329.1:0-6479 GCA_046090525.1 Planctomycetota bacterium | reverse complement strand
GAGCACGTGGGGCTCGGCGAGCTTCGCCTGGCGGACGCTCGCGGCCCAGGCGGCGGCGTCCTGCTCGATGGGCGGCCACGTGCCGTAGTGACAGGGTAGCACGGCCTTGGGCTTGAGGAGTTCGATCGCCTCGAGCGAGTTGGCCGGCCCCATCGTGAACACGTCGCCGATCGGCAGGATCGCCAGGTCGAGGGCCCGGCCGTCGCGGGGCCGGCCGATCCGCGCCATGTCGGAGAAGACACCCGTGTCGCCGGCCACGTAGATCCGCCGGCCCGCCACGTCGAGCAGCCAACCGGCCGGGTTGCCGCCGTAGCTGCCGTCCGGAAGGCTCGAGGAATGGAACGCGAGTTCCATGGTGGCGGTGCCCCCCGGCACCCGCGCCGTGCCGCCGTGGTTCATGGGCTGCAGATTCGTGACGCCCTGCTTGCCCAACCAGTTGGCGATCTCGAAGGCGGCGAACACCGTGGCACCGGTCCGCTTCGCGATCGCCGCCGCGTCGGCGACGTGGTCGAAGTGGCCGTGGGTGATGAGGATCGCGTCGCAGGCGACGTCGGCGGCCTTCATGCTGGCGGTGGGACACTCGTCGAAGAAGGGGTCGACGAGGATCGTGCCCGAGCCGGTGTCGATCAGGAACGTGGCGTGGCCGGTCCAGGTGAGGGTGACGGGCATGACGAATCTCCGGGGCACCTCGGGTCGCTGGGGAAACACCGCGGAACTATAGCCCCTGCCGCAGTCGTTCCTCCACCGCCGCCGAGAGCACGAGCAACTGCAGCAACTGCCCGATCGCATGCTCGTCGAGCCGTGGCAGGCCGATCACGACGTCGGCTTCGCGCTGCGCCTTGTCGGCGGCGGGCTCCGGCCACGGCGCTCCGCCCGCCGAGGCGAGACGGTCCCGCCGAGGCGCGCCGGGCGTCACCGCGGTGACGAGTGCGGCCCTGCCGGCGGGCACGGGGCGAAACTCGCCCTGCCAGGCAGCGAGCTCGGCCAGCCACCGCCCCGGCCCGACGAAGGTCCGCCCCGGCCGCCCCTCGGCCGTGGCCGCCTGGCAGCCGATCGCCGCGTCGACGAGCGCCGGGTTCTCCGCCACCGGCGCCTCGGCGAATCGTTGCAGCATCGCGGCGGCCCCCTTGAGGATCCGGACCACGTCGATGCCCGCGACCGCGGCCGGCAGCAGGCCCGCGGCCGTGAACACGCCCTGCGGCCCGCCGAGCTCGGCCAGAGCGGTGAACGTCGTGTCGCCGGGGAAGGAGGCCGCGATGCCCGCCACGCGACTGCCGGGGGCGGTGACCGGCACGAACCGCACCGCCACGCGGGCGTGGTCGTGGCCCGCCGCCTCCGCGAGGGCGGCGAGCAGGAACTCCACGACCGCCGCCTGCCGCGGGTCGTCCCGCGGCACGTCGATCGCCATGATCGCCCAGCGGTCGAGCAGGTCGTCGATCGGGCCGCCGGCCGAGGTCACCACGTCGAGCAGCCCCCGGATCTCGTCGTTGCCCGCCGCCCCGTCGAGCCAGGAGAGCCGCGGCCGCCCGCCGCGCTCCCCGCGGGCGAGTTGGTCGTGGAAGGGATGGCAGCAGGTCGCGACCAACAGCCGCGTGGCCGGGGCGATCCCGCCGCCGGCGACGACCACGAGGCGGTCGACGGCGTCGCGGATCCGGCGGGCCGCGGCCAGGATCGCGAACAGGCCGCTCTCGGGCCGGCGGGTGTCGTACTCGTCGAGCACCCGCGCGGCCAGATCGACGCTCGTCGGTGCGGCCGCGAGCCGGTCGCGGATCGCGGCCAGCCGGTCCGCGTGGGCCGCGATCGCCGCCTCCGCCAGCCGCGACTGGTGCACGAGCGGATCCTCGGGCGGACGCGGACGGATGACGCTCATCGGTGCGGGAGCCGGGGTGGCGGGAGAGGCCGGCGGTCGGCCGTCGAATACGATACCGGGGTTGTGCGGCCCGGACGTCGCCCGAATACTGCCGGCCGTCACCCGCCCCCAGGAGCCCTCCGCCGTGATCGAGCACGAGTTGGTCCGCGAACTGGCCGAGAAGAACGCCTCGAAGATCGTGATGCTCGTGGCCGACGGCCTCGGCGGCCTGCCCATGAGCCCGGGCGGGAAGACCGAACTCGAGTCGGCCGCCACGCCCAACCTCGACCGCCTGGCCGCCCGCGGCACGAGCGGCTCGAGCGTGCCGGTGCTGCCCGGCATCACGCCCGGCTCCGGGCCGGGCCACCTGGGCCTCTTCGGCTACGACCCGCTCGAGTTCAAGATCGGCCGCGGCGCGCTCGAGGCCACCGGCATCGGCTTCGAACTCGGCCCCCAGGACGTGGCCGCCCGGGGCAACTTCTGCACGCTCGACGCGGCGGGCCTGATCACCGACCGCCGCGCCGGCCGCATCGCCTCGGAGGAAAGCTTCAAGGTGGTCGAGCGGCTGCAGGCCGTACGGATCCCCGGCGTGGAGACCTTCGTGAAGCCGGTGAAGGAGCACCGGTTCGTGGTGGTGTGGCGTGGCCCGGGGCTCTCGGGCGCCGTCGCCGACACTGACCCGCAGGCCACCGGCGTCGCCCCGCTCGCGCCCCAGCCGCTCGACGCGGCCGCCGCGCGGACGGCCGAGGTGGCCGCCGAGTTCGTGAAGCAGGCGCGGACGATCCTCGCCGACGAGCCCAAGGCGAACGGCATGGTGCTCCGCGGCTTCGCGGGCCGCCCCGCCCTGCCCTCCTACGAGGAACTCTACGGGCTCAAGGCCGCGGCGATCGCCGTCTACCCGATGTACAAGGGGCTCGCCCGGTTGGCCGGCATGACGCTGGTGGGCGACGCCACGACGCTGGCCGAGCAGATCGACACGCTGGCCGGCTGCTGGAAGGACTACGACTTCTTCTTCCTCCACTTCAAGTACACCGACTCCACCGGCGAGGACGGCGCCTTCGACCGCAAGGTGCAGCGGATCGAGGAACTCGACGCCGCGCTGCCGCGGATCGAGGCCCTCGGGCCCGACGTGCTGATCGTGACCGGCGACCACTCCACGCCGAGCCTGCTCAAGAGCCACTCCTGGCATCCGGTGCCGACGCTCCTGGTGTCGCCCACCTGCCGGCCCGACGGCCTGACGCGGTTCTCGGAGCGGGAGTGCCTCCGCGGCGGCTTCGGCATCTTCCCGGCCAAGCACCTGATGCTCCTGGCGATGGCCCACGCCCAGCGGCTGGGCAAGTACGGGGCGTGAGCGAACCGAGCTGCACGGGTTGCACGCGGGTCTTGCGAGTGTGCCGGGCTTGCCCATGCCATCTCGCCGGACGCTCCCTCCGGGCATCCTGCCCTCCGCTCGCTCGATGCTGCCCTCGCTTTCGCTATCCTGGCTCCGCTCGGCCAGCAACGCCGCTCGATTGGCATGGGCAACCCCTCGCGATGTCCCAGTTGCCAGACCGCGTGATGCACGCTTCATCTGGAAGGTAGAGTCATGGGGTGCGGGCGTACGCCGCCCTCCCCTTCCCTGCTGGTTCCGCCGATGCCCGCCGCCGTCGAAGACGACCTCTTCCAGAGCTCGACAATGACCTTCGGCGAGCACCTGGAGGAGCTCCGGGGGTGTCTCGTCCGCGCGGCTGCCGGGCTGGCCGTGGGCGTGCTCCTGGGGCTGTTCCTCGCCCAGCCCGTCGTGCGGCTGGTGGAGGAGCCCCTCAAGCGGGCGCTCGGCGACTACTACTCGAGGCGGGCGCTCGACACGGCGGCCAACTGGAAGGGCAGCCCGCTGCCCTACTCCGCGGCCGAGATCCGCGACGCGATCGAGAACCGCGGGCTGTCGTTCGAACTCCGCGAGGTGCACCCCGACCGACTGGCCCGGGTGCTCGGCCGCGAGCCCCTGGCGGGCGGAGGAGCCACGGAGACGCCGTCCGACGCGGCCAAGTCGGCCGACACCTTCGCCGCCGACGCGCTCGTGCCGATCATGCTCTGGCAGCCGCTGGCCCGCGACCCGCGGGTGAGCATCACGACCCTGAGCGCCCAGGAAGCCTTCGGGATCTACGTGAAGGCCGCGCTGCTCGTGGGCATCATCCTGGCGAGCCCGTGGATCTTCCACCAGCTCTGGATGTTCGTGGCCGCGGGGCTCTATCCGCACGAGCGGCGGCTGGTGCACGTGTTCCTGCCGGTGAGCCTGGGGCTGTTCCTGGCCGGGGCCGGCCTGGCCTTCTTCTTCGTGTTCGACTTCGTGCTCGACTACCTGCTGGCCTTCAACGAGTGGCTGGGGCTCGATCCCGATCCTCGCATCAGCGAGTGGATGAGCTTCGTGCTCGTGCTGCCGCTGGGCTTCGGCCTCGGCTTCCAGCTGCCGCTGGTGATGCTCTTCCTCGAGCGGATCGGCATCTTCGACGCGGCCGCCTACGCGTCGCAGTGGCGGATCGCCGTGCTCGTGATCTGCGTGGTCTCGGCCCTGCTGACGCCGGCCGACCCCTACAGCATGCTGTTCCTGGCGGCACCGCTCTGCCTGCTCTACTTCGGCGGCGTGGCGCTGTGCCGCCGGGCCGCGGCCGGGGACGCCCGTCAGGCCACGAACGCCAGCCAGTAGAAGACGACCCCGGTCACGGCGGTGGCCAGCAGGTCGAGGGCGGCGAGCCGTGCCATGCGGCGGTGCCGGGGGCCGTGGGTGCCGGGCACGGGCGGCGCGGGAAACTTCCGCAGGGCCTCCCACACCACCCACGTCCAGAGCACGAACGTGCTCACGGCGAACACCAGGTGGATGCCGAGCGACCAGAGCACGCCTGCCGGCCAGAAGGGGCTCGCGGCGGCCCGCTCCCGCCAATCGCTGAAGATCCGCACGTCGATCTCGAAGACGAGGATCGCGGCCGCGAGCGCCGCCACGATGAAGAGCTGCAGCCGCTTGTGGAGCCCGTAGCGGCCCGCCCGCACCGCGGCCACGCTCCACGCGAGCACCGGCAGGAGCGCCAGGAGCCCCACCAGGACGACGTCCATCCCGATCGAGGCCCGCGAGCCGAGCGGGGTCAGGAATCCGTCGATGCCGGTGCCGGCCCGTGGGGCGGACGGCGCGTCGGAGGAGGCGGGGGTCGTGTCGTTCACGGGGTGGGAGGTGCTCGCTGCTTGCTGGGCCGGGCATCCTAGCACTCTCGAATCCGGCGGCCCTCCAAAAACGTTCCTGCCGGGAACTTCATGGGTGCGCGAACCCGGGAGGGGTTGCCTCTGCCATGTCGCCGGGCTGGGGGAGCAAGCGGAGCCACGGAAGGCGGAGCGCAGCGGACACGCAGTGAGCGGAGGCTGGGAGGGCCGGAGCGAACGTCCGGAGACGTGGCAGGGGCAACCCCAGCCCACGGAAATCCAAGATGGATCGGGAAAACAGGCTAGGATCGTCGGGCCGGCCGAGTGGCGAAACTGGCAGACGCACGGGACTTAAAATCCCGTGGAGAGCGATCTCCGTGCGGGTTCGATCCCCGCCTCGGCCACTGGATCGATCCACTGGCATTGATCCCCGGGCCGGCGGTCGGTATCTGCCCCGCCATGGATGCATCGTCGACAGGCCCCCGGATCCGCGGGCTCGTGACCCCCGGACGGCCGCGGGCTTCGGGCATGGCTGCCGTGTGGCTGCCGTGGCTCGTTGCGCCGCTGTTCATGGCCGCCCCGATCGGTGGGTGCGCCCTGGCCGAACGGTGTCGGCCACCCGTGGCCCATGCGGGCGAGCAGCCCGTGCCGGCGGTGGAGCCTGCGGTTCCGATCGTGCCGACGGGTGCGGTCGTGACGGCGGGCAGGCGCTGACGCTCCCGGCGGTGGCGTCTGCTGGAGCGGCGCACTAAGGTTGCGGAGAGTCTCCGCCTCCGAGGGTCGCCAGCCGTCATGTCGCTTCGCTCGAAAATTGCCGCCGTCGCCGCGCTCCTCGTGCTGGCGGCGATCGCCGTGAACACGCTGCTGCAGACCTACGCCGCCCGCCAGGCGGTGCTGCAGCAGGCCAGCGACGGAGGCGACAGCATCGCCGCGGCGCTCGCGCGGGCGGTCGCGTTTGCGGCCGACGTGCCCGGCGATCCGGGGGCGGCGGGCGATGATCGCGTGCAGGTGCGGAGGCTCGTGACCGAACTCGTGGCCGGCGATGTGCGGGAGGTGCGAATCCTCGATCCGCAGTTGACGGCCCGCGTCAGCCGCCGCATCGACGCCGCCGGGGCCGCGTCGGACGCCGATCTGCCGCTCGTGCCGCAGGACGCGGCGCTCGTCCGCGACTGCATCGTGGCCGGAAAGCCGGTCGGCCGGTTCGAGGCCGACACGTATCGGGTGGCGGCGCCGGTGCGCCGGGCCGACGGCCGCGCCGCCGGGGCGGTGCTCGTGGTGATCTCGACCACGTCGAGCCGCGACGTGCTCTGGTGGCAGGCGGCCGGGGCGGGCGCGTCGGCCCTCCTCGTCGGCCTGCCGGGAGCCCTGGCGGCGATCTGGCTTGCCAGGTCGATCGCCGAGCCGGTGCGGCAGTCGCTCCGCGTCGCCGAGGCGATCGCCGCGGGCGACCTGACCGGGG
>JBJTAA010000328.1:0-2808 GCA_046090525.1 Planctomycetota bacterium | reverse complement strand
CGCACACGCTCGGGGTCGCCCATGCCATCTCGCCGGACGTTCGCTGCGGCCATCCTGGCCTTCGCTCACTCGATGGCAGCTGCGCTCCGGCATCCTGCCTGCGCTTGCTGCCAACGCCG
Source organism: Planctomycetota bacterium (assembly GCA_046090525.1). GTDB lineage: Bacteria > Planctomycetota > Planctomycetia > Pirellulales > UBA1268 > QWPN01. The sequence continues at coordinate 2,689 of JBJTAA010000328.1, read as the reverse complement.
CTCGATTGGCATGGGCTCGCCCCTCGCAGTCGTTTGGTGCGCGAGATGGAACGTCTGGTGTCGCACGTAGCCGCGGGCATCTTGCCCGCGGAATCCGCTCGCCATCCCGACCCGCAGTCGGCGGGCAGGATGCCCGCCGCTACGAGCGGACTGCGTCCTCCATCCCAAGCTGCCCCGGCCAAGTGTCCGACCCGCCGGCCGCGGACGGCGCCGTTGATTCCGCCCGGTCCTTGGCTGGCGCGCTAGAGTCGTGCGACGCGTGCAGGCACGCGGCGTCCTTGGCCTCGTGATTCCGGAGGGAACCGCAGCCGGGAGACGCGCTCGCCATGCAGACCATGCCGCAGGTTTCGTTCGACGACCTTCCGGTCGACGAGCAGGTCCGCGACGCCGCCCTCGACCACGTGGCGGCCTTGGAGCGGCTCTGGGACCGGATCACCGGCTGCCACGTCGTGATCGCCCAGCCGCACCGTCACCATCGCCAGGGACGGCTCTACTCCGTCCGCGTCGACATGGTCGTGCCGGGGGGCGAGATCGTGGTCAACCGCGAGCATCCACTCGACCATGCCCACGAGGACGTCTACGTGGCGCTTCGCGACGCCTTCGAGGCCGCGGAGCGGCGGCTCGAGGACCACGTCCGGCACCTCCGGGGCGTGGAGAAGACCCATGCCGAGCGGCCCCGCGGCCGGATCAGCCAGATCTTTCCGCTCGAGGGCTACGGGTTCATCAAGACACCCGACGGCCGCGACGTCTACTTCCATCGCAACGCCCTCTCCGACGCCGACTATCGCGTCGCCGACATCGGCACGCCGGTCTCTTTCAGCGAGGAGGAGGGGGACGACGGGCCGCAGGCGGTTCACGTGCAGGTGGTGCGGCCGCACGCTCGGGCCCGGCGGGCGACCTGACGAGATTTCCGACCAACGCGCTTACGAACCCCGAGGAGAATCCCATGCTCACCAGCGCCGTCGAGACCTTCGACGTGGCCGTGCCCGCGACGTCCCTCAAGGGCCAGGCGATCGAGTTGCCCGGCCGGCTCGCCCTGCCCACGCCGCCGACCGGGCTCGTTCTCTTCGCCCATGGCAGCGGTTCGAGCCGCCACAGCCCGCGCAACACCCACGTGGCCGGCGTGCTCCACGAGTCGTGGATCGGCACGCTGCTCTTCGACCTGCTCACCGAGCAGGAGGCGACCGACCGGGTCAACGTGTTCGACATTCCGCTCCTGGCCGAGCGGGTGCTGGCGGCCGTGCGGTTCGTCACGAGCCTCGATACCACGCGGCACCTGCCGCTCGGGCTCTTCGGGGCGAGCACGGGGGCGGCGGCGGCCCTCGTGGCGGCGGCCCGTGAGCCGCGGGTGGGGGCGGTCGTCTCGCGCGGCGGCCGGCCCGACCTCGCCGGCCGGAAGTTGGCGGCGGTGCACGCCCCCACGCTGTTCATCGTGGGGGGCGAGGACCACGACGTGCTCGAGCTCAACCGCCAGGCGCTCGCCCAGCTCGACTGCGAGAAGCAGTTGGCGGTCGTGCCGGGCGCGACGCACCTCTTCGAGGAGCCGGGCACGCTTGACGAGGCGGCCCGCCTGGCGGCCGAGTGGTTCGCCAAGCACCTCCAGATGCCCGCCGGGTGACGCCATGAACCACCGGATCTTCTCCGACCGCGAGGAGGCGGGCTGGATGCTCGTGGAGCGGCTGCGCGAGGAGGGGCTCGGCGGGCCGTCGCCGGGCACGACGGAAAAGCCGCTCGTGCTCGCGATTCCGCGCGGCGGCATCGAGATCGGCGCGGTGCTCGCCCGCGGGCTGGGGGCGGAGCTCGACGTCGTGCTCTCGCGGAAGCTTCGCGCGCCCTACCAGCCGGAGCTGGCCCTGGGGGCCGTCTCGGAGACGGGCGAGGTCTATCTGAACCAGTTCGCCACGGCGATGAGCGAGGCGGGCCAGGTGTATGTCGAGGCCGAGCGGCAGCGGCAGTTGGCGGAGATCGCCCGCCGGCGCGAGATGTACCGGGCGGTGCGGCCGCAGGCTCCCGTCGCGGGTCGCACGGTGATCCTCACCGACGACGGCATCGCCACCGGGGCCACGATGATCGCCGCGCTCAACACGGTGAAGGCCGGCGGGGCCAAGTGGATCGTGGTGGCGGTGCCGGTGGCCGCGCCCGACCGGCTCGACGCGATCCGGCCCCTCTGCGACCGGCTCGTCTGCCTCGAGGAGCCCGACGCCTTCTGGGCGATCGGCCAGTTCTATCGTGACTTCGCCCAGGTGGAGGATGCCCGCGTGGTCGAACTGCTCCGCGACTACGGCCTGCCGGAGACGAAGTGGCAGCGGCCGGCCGCTGCAGCGCGGTGAGCGGCATCCCGCGAGCAGCCTGGCACTCAGCGCTCACGTCCGCGCGGTGTGCACCACCGCGTCACCCCGGCGGGCTGGCCGGCGGCTTGGCGGCCGTCGCATACAGAAAGATTGCCCGCTCCTGCGGGCGACGGCTGCTCGCTTCCTGGACGGGCGTGATGTCGATGCTCGTCAATCCGGCCGCTGCCAGGAGGCCGCGGAGTTCTGATTCGGTGAAGTGGTGGGTGGCATACAGCACCCGGCCAGTGTCGTCGCGGGACCAGTAGGTAAACGCTTCACCCGTCAGGGTCGAGTCGTGTGCGTAGAGCCTTGCATACTCCGGGTTGACGTCGTCGGACACGCCTGAAGCGGAGAGAAAC
>JBJTAA010000327.1:0-5678 GCA_046090525.1 Planctomycetota bacterium | reverse complement strand
ATGGAGGCTGCCGTGAAGCTGCCCCACCGGCCGGAATCCCACCGCCTGCTCGGCTTGACGCTCACGCGGCTCGGCAGAACGGCGGAAGCGGCTTTCTGCCTTGAAAACGCCGAGCGGCTCTCCCGGCCTGCCACCGATCCTACCGGCGGGATATAGTAGTTTTCCTGTCACGGCCCTCCGCCCTTCGAGAGTCTGCTCATGGCCACAGCCACCAATCGCTCCCGTCGCTTCTCGCCCGCTTCGCTGGCAACCGTCGCCCTCGCAGCCGGAGGCGAGACAGCCTTGGCAGCGGTGCTGTTTGATGCGCCATATGGAGTGACCCCTCCAGCCAATGGCACCTACACGGCGACCACCAGTGGCACGGTAGCGTTCGGCGCGTGGTCGGCCGTGTTCGACAATGCGAGCGGGGGACGGACACGCACGGTCAATACCTCCGCGGCTCCAAACTCGCTGCAACTCGGCCTCTCCACGAACACCAACCTAACCATGATTCCCGATGCGTTCGAGTTCACCGCGGTGGTGCCGGCCGGCGCGCCGGCCGGCCTCGTGAGCTTTGGCTACAACTACAGCGAGTTCGACCCTTTTGGCGACACCAGCTTCTCCTACACGAAAAACGGCACGGTTCAGCCGATCGCCTTGGCGACGGGGACTTCCACCTTCAGTTTCTCAGTGAATCCAGGGGATATTTTCGGATTCGTGCTGAGCAGTGCCTACTTCGGCGCCAATGCCAGCGTGACCATCACCAACTTCGACGCGCCCGTCGTCCCCGAACCATCTGCACTCCTGCTGTTGGCGACGGGGTTTGGGGGAGTGTTGGGACTGCGTTACCGCCGCCGCCTGACCGGCTAGATCGACCATCCCGGCGCGGCAGGGTGCGCATGTCCGACCATGGCCCGCTCGTCAGCGTCGTCACGCCCGTGTTCAATGCCGGGCCGCTGCTCGCTCCCGCCATCGACAGCATCCTCGAACAGTCGCTGTCAGACTTCGAACTGATCGCGGTGGACGACGGCTCGACCGACGGCTCCCGCGAGATCCTCCAGGCTTTTGCCGCGAGGGATTCCCGGGTGCGGGTGATCCTCCATCCGGAGAATCGTCGCACGCCGGCCGCCCGGAACACGGGCATCGCCGCCGCCCGCGGAGCGTACATCGCCTTCCAGAATCACGACGATCGCGCGGAGCCCGCCCGCCTCCAGCGGCAGATCGACACGCTTCGTGGCCATCCCGGCCACGGCGGCGTGGCGTCGGCGGTCGATTTCTCCGATCCCGAGGGCCGCCCGATCGGCAGGCCTGCCGTGCCATCCACCGACCCGCTCGAGCTTCGCTGGACCGCCCTCACCGAAAATCCCTTCCACCCATCCGGGCTGATGGTGCGGGCCTCATTGCTCCGCGAGCATCCGTGGCTCCGATTCGATCCGGAACTCCCGCATCGATCCGACTACGGTTTCCATGTCGGGCTCCTCGCCGTGACCGCGGTGGTCACGATTCCCGACGTCTTGGTGCACTACACCCTCCACCCCGATTCCATCTCCCGCCGCCATCCGGAATCGATGCACCGGCAGTCCGATCTCACCGCCTATCGCGCGATCCAGCAGGAACTGCCCGGCCACCCGCTGACGCTCGAGGAGGTGGCCGAAATGCGGGCCATCGTGCTCCACCTGCCGGGCGATTTTTCCCGCGATCTCAGGGCCACAAAACGGGCCTGGGCTCATTACTGGGCGCTGTACGATGCCTTCCGCACGCGGCACGGAATCCCGGCCACGAAGCCCATGCCCGCGATACCCACTCCGCACGAGGCGACTGCACGATCATGAAGCCCGCAGCCGACAAGCCCACGCAGCGGCCGTCCACCGCCACGCCCGATGGCCGATGGAAGACCCCCGAGATCGCCGGGCTGATCTTCCGGCGGCTGATCCCCATGGAGGACGAACGTGGCGACCTGACCGAACTTGTGCGGGCCGACTGGGGCTTTCATCCGGCCCCGGTGGTGCAGATCTACCGCGTCACGATCCGGCCGGGCTCCATCAAGGCCTGGAACCTGCACAAACTTCAAGACGACCGGATCGCCATCACCGATGGCACGCTCCGCTGGGCGTTTTACGATGCCCGTCCTGATTCCCCGACCCACGGAAACCTCGTGGTGCGTACGATCAGCGAGCGCAACCGTCAGCTCTTCGTCATCCCCTCGGGGGTCTGGCATGGTGCCGAAAACGTCGGCACGAACGACGCGGCCTTCATCAACTTTCCCACCACGCTCTACAACCACGACAGTCCTGACCGGTATTGCCTGCCGGTGGAGAACAGCCTGATTCCATTTGCCTTCGGCCCCACCCCGGGGTTGCCGGCCTCGCGGTAGCCGCCGGGCGTCGAGCGGGATCGAAGGAAATCCCAGCCTGTTCTTGCCACACGGGCTGAAGAACCCGCAAGCCGGAACTGCTCTGGCCGCGTCGCGGCCGCTGTCGCTAGGTTTTGCCCGTCGGGCCGGCGGTCCGTCGGGGATCGATTTCCCCGGATTCCACCTCTGAAAGGAGCCACCCCAGATGGGCAAGGGCAACCATTCCCAGAAGAACGACAAGAAGAACAAGAAGCCCAAGCAGGACAAGACCAAGACCCCCGTCAAGAAGTGAGCGCGGGCCGGGCCGCCTCCCGGCTCGGGCGCCTCGCCCCTTCACGCCATGCCTGACCTGCTGCTGCCGCCCTTGATCTTCGTGGCGGAGATGGCCGTCGTCGCGATTTCGACGATGCGGATCATCTTCATCGGCCGCGGCCTGAAGACGATGGCCGCGGGGCTCGGCTTCTTCGAGGTTACGATCTGGCTGTTCGCGATCGGCCAGGTGATGTCGAACCTCGACAGCCCGCTCTGCTTCGCCGCCTTCGCGGGCGGGTTCGTGGCGGGCAACTACCTGGGCATGAGCCTGGAGCAGCGGCTGGCGATCGGCTCGGTGCTCGTGCGGGTGATCACGGGTCGTGACTCGCGGCAGCTGATCGAGCTGTTGCGGGACGCCGGCTGCGGCGTGACCCGGATCGGGGCTTACGGTCTGCAGGGGCCGGTCGAGATCGTGTTCACGGTGATCCGACGGCGGCGGCTGGGCGAGGTGCTCGCCCTGGTGCGCCGGTTCGACGCCGACGCCTTCTATTCGATCGACGAGCTCCAGGCGAGCGCGAGCCGGTCAGCCTGCGGCCCGCGCGACACGGCCACGCTCCCGCACGCCGCCCCGGAGCCGGCCCACGCCACGGCCCCGGTCCGCCGCGCCGCCTGAGGGCCGCGGCCACACGCCGCCCGCGGCCCTCGCCCCTTCGACCGCCGCTCACGCCATGAAGCCCACCCGCCTGCGCGACCAGTCCGTCACGCCCGACGGCACCCTGCTCACGCTCCACGAGCATGACGGCACACTCTCGATCCGGGTGGGGGGCGTGGAGCTGATGTCCACGCGGCAGCACCACTCGGAGGAACGGATGGCCGAACTTGCCTGCGCCGACCTCGGCGACCACAGGCGGGCGGCGGTGCTGATCGGCGGCCTCGGCCTCGGCTTCACCCTCCGCGAGGCGCTACGCCACCTGGCCGCCGACGCGACGGTCGTGGTGGCCGAGCTCGTGCCCGCGGTGATCGCCTGGAACCGCAATCCGGAATACCGGCTCGCGGCCGACGTGATCGACGACCCGCGGGTCGAGATCGTTTGCGGCGACGTGGCCGAGGTGCTCGCCGAGAGCCGCGGCCGGTTCGATCGGATCATGCTCGACGTGGACAACGGCGCCCGCGGCCTGACGGCGGCGGCCAACGACGGCCTCTACGGCATGAACGGCCTGGGGGCGGCCCGTGCGGCGCTCAAGCCGCGCGGCCGGCTGGCCGTCTGGTCGGCCGGCCCCGATCACCGGTTCGCGGCCCGCATGGAGGAGGCGGGCTTCACCGTCGAGGTGGTGAAGGCCCGCACGCACCCGACCGGCGGAAGCTGCAACTCGATCTTCTTGGGTACGCGGGCCTGAGCCGCGTTCAGCCGGCCCCGCCGCCGCCGCCCGCCTCCAGGGCCTCCCATCGGGCGAAGGCCTCGGCGAGCCGCGATTCGAGGTCGCGCAGCCGGGCCTGGTCGCGGGCCAGCACGTCGCCCGCCTGCCGGTAGTAGCTGGGCTCCGCCATCGCCGCGTGGAGCGCGGCCGTCTCGGTCTCGAGCGTCTCGATCACGGCCGGCAGGCTCTCGAGCTCCCGCTGCTCCTTAAAGGAGCGTTTTTTCCTGGGGGCATCGGCTCGGGGTGGCGGGGTGGGTGCCGGGGTCGCCTGCGGCGTTGGCGTCGCCGCCGTTGCGGGCCGCTGCCGCAGCCAGTCGGTGTAGCCGCCCACGTACTCCTTCACGGCGTAGGCCCCGCCCCGGCCCGTCGGCTCGAACACGAGCGTGCTCGTCACCACGTTGTCGAGGAACGAGCGGTCATGGCTCACCACGAGCACGGTGCCGGCGAAGTCCACCAGCCGCTCCTCCAGCATCTCGAGCGTCTCCGCGTCGAGGTCGTTCGTGGGCTCGTCGAGCACGATCAGGTTGGCCGGCTTGGCGAACAGCCGGGCCAGGAGGACACGGTTCCGCTCGCCGCCCGAGAGGAACTTCACCGGCGTGCGGGTCCGGTCGGGCGGGAACAGAAAATCCTGCAGGTAGCCCACCACGTGCCGCGGCTGGCCGCCGATCTGCACCGTCTCGTAGCCGTCGGCCACGTTGTCGGCCACGGTCTTCTCGTCGTCGAGCTGGTCACGGAGCTGGTCGAAGAAGGCGATGCGGAGGTTGGTGCCGAGCCGCACCGAGCCTGACGACGGGGCGAGCTGGCCGAGCAGGAGCCGCAGGAGCGTGGTCTTGCCGGAGCCGTTGGGGCCGACGATGCCGATCCGGTCGCCTCGCATCACGGAGGTGGAGAGGTCGCGGATGATCGGCCGGTCACCCCGCAGAAACGACACGCCCTCGACCGCCGCCACGAGCGCCCCGCTGCGCTCGGCCTCCTGGATCTCGAGCTTCACGCGGCCCACGGCGTTGCGTCGCTGGCTGCGTTCGCGGCGCATCGCCTCCAGAGCCCGCACCCGCCCCTCGTTGCGAGTCCGGCGGGCCTTGATGCCGGTGCGGATCCAGACCTCCTCCTGGGCGAGCTTCTTGTCAAAGAGCGCGTTCTGCTTCTCCTCGGCAGCCAGCGCCTCTTCCTTCCGCACCAGAAACGTGTCGTAGTCGCATGACCAGTCGAAGATTCGGCCGCGGTCGATTTCCAGGATCCGATCGGCCATCCGTCGGAGGAAGGTGCGATCGTGGGTCACGAACAAGAGCGCGCCCCGCCACCGCCCCAGGAACGCTTCCAGCCACTCGATCGCCTCGATGTCGAGGTGGTTGGTGGGCTCGTCGAGCAGGAGCAGGTCAGGCTGCCCGACCACCGCCCGCGCGAGGAGCACCCTCCGCTTCAGGCCCGCCGAGAGCCGCTCGAAGGCCGCGGCCCCGTCGAGCTCCATCCGTGAGAGGATCTGGCGGGCAGCGTGCAGGAGATCGCCGCCGCCGGCCTGCCGGTGGCGTCCCCCGAGGCCGCCTGGGAGGGGGAGCAGGCGGTCGCACAGATCCTCTCACGGATGGAGCTCGACGGGGCCGCGGCCTTCGAGCGGCTCTCGGCGGGCCTGAAGCGGAGGGTGCTCCTCGCGCGGGCGGTGGTCGGGCAGCCTGACC
>JBJTAA010000326.1:0-5772 GCA_046090525.1 Planctomycetota bacterium | reverse complement strand
TCTTTGACCCGCCGAGAGCGGGTATGGGTGGGACGCGGCTTCCGCGGGTTGGAAACCCGCGGCCACTGGGGGCAAGGAGTGGCGGACGGATTCCGCGGGGAGGATGCCTGCGGCTACGAGCCGATCGTCAGAAGGTCACGGCGTGGCCGGGGCCGGGGCGGTCTTGGACCGGCGGCTGCGGCGGCTCGGATTGCTCGGCCACGTCGTCGTCGAAGAGGTCGGCAAGGCGGCCGAGATGCGGCAGCCCGGTGAGGTCGAGGAAGTTGGCCAGCAGGCGGAAGCCGTGCCGCGTCAGGATCGACTCGGGGTGGAACTGCACGCCGTGAATCCCGTGCCGCTCGTCGGCGATCGCCATGATCGTGCCCCCCTCGTCGCGGGCGGTGACGACGAGCTCTTCCGGGAGCGAGCCCTCCTCGACGACCAGCGAGTGGTAGCGGCAGGCCGTCATCGGGCTCGGGATGCCGGCGAACAGGTTCACGCCGTCGTGGAGGATCCGGCTCGTGCGGCCGTGCATCGGCGCCTGCGCCCGCACGATCCTCCCCCCGAGGGCGGCCGCGATCGTCTGGTGGCCGAGGCAGACGCCGAGGATCGGCAGGCCGCCGCGAAACTCCCGCACCGCCTCCAGCGAGCAGCCCGCCTCGGCCGGCGTGCAGGGGCCGGGGGAGATGACGAGCGCCCGGGGCCGCAGCCGGCGGAGGTCGGCCATGCTCGTGCCATGGGCGGGCACGACCGCCACGGGCACGCCGAGGAGCCGCAGGTGGCGGGCGAGGTTGAAGACGAAGCTGTCGCGGTTGTCGAGCACGACGATCATGCCGGGCCGCCTCCGATGCCCAGCTCGTCGAGCACGCGGAGCATGCCCTCCGCCTTGTGCAGCGACTCGGCGTGTTCGGCCGCCGGATCGCTCGCGGCGGTGATGCCCCCGCCGGCCGAGAAGGTGATCGTGCCCGCGCCGCTCACGAAGGTGCGGATCAGGAGGTTGAAGTCGGCGCTGCCGTCGAGCCCGAGGTAGCCCAGGGAGCCGCAGTAGGCGCCGCGGGCGACGCCTTCGAGCGCCGAGATGATCTCGCAGGCGCGGTGCTTCGGCGCGCCGGTCACGCTCCCGCCGGGAATCGCCGCCTCCAACGCGTCGAGCGGGCCGAGCCCGGGGCGGAGGCGACCAGCCACCACCGACACCAGGTGCTGCACGTAGCGAAACCGCTCCAGCCGGCAGAGCGCCTCGACGCGGACGCTCCCGGGCCGGCTGACCATGGCCAGATCGTTGCGGACGAGGTCCACGATCATCACGTTCTCGGCGCGATCCTTGTCGCTCGCTTCCAGGTCGGCGGCCGCGTAGAGGTCGGCCTCGGGGCTCGCGAGCACCCGCCGCGTGCCCTTGATGGGATGCATGCGGACGGTGCCACGGGCAGACTGCAGGAACCGCTCGGGCGACATGCTCACGAGGTGCGCGGTGCCGCAGTCGAAGCAGGCGGCGAAGGGGGCGGGATTGATCCGCCGTGCGGCCAGGTGCAGGGCGATGGGATCGATCGCGGCTGCGACGGCGAGCCGCTGGGCGAGGTTCACCTGAAAGATGTCGCCGGCGAGCACCGCCTCGATCCCCGCCCGCACCATCGCCTGATAGCGGTCGGGCGGGTGCGACGTCGTGATGCCCGGGCGGGAGGGCAGGGGGGCGCCGGCCGGCGGCTGCCGCGTGCCGACGACCGGCGGCCGGGCGGCTGCAGTGCGCGGGGCGTCTGCCAGGAACGAGGCGAGCCGTTCGCCCGCCCGGTGGCGGCGGGCCACCGGGCCGCGGGCCGGCACGCCCTGCGAGATGAACCAGCCCCGCCCGAGCGCGTGGTCGTAGGCGAAGACGAGATCGTAGAGGTGGAGCGAGATGAGCGGCACGGCCGGAGCCAGGGCCGGGGGCGACGGCAGGCCGAGCCTGGCGAGGCCACAGTCGTAGGAGACGAGCCCGGCGAGGCCTCCCTGGAAGGGTGGCAGGCCGGGGATCGTGGGGGTGGCGAGTTCGGCGAGCAACCGCCTGGCCTGCGCGAATCCAACGCTCGCGGCGGCGCCGCCTTCCCCGGCCGGCACCTCGATCGCGTGGATCGGATCCGCGGCCACGAACGACCAGCGTCCCAGCGGCGGCAGGCCGGCCTGCTGGTCGAGCGGCGGAGCGTCGGCGTCGGTGATCGCGGAGTCGAGGAACAAGACCCGTGGCAGACCCGCGGCATGCGTGAAGACGGCGACAGGGTCGAGGCCGGTGGCGGCCTCGGCGACGATCGCCCCGGAGGCGGTTGCGTGCGTGCGGCCGAGCCAGGGGTGGCCAGGCCCGGCGCTCCCGCTGGCGGACGCGGGCTCGATGGTGGGCTGCGTCGTCGCGCTCATGGGGCGGGAGTCGGGTCGGGTTCGGCCCCGGCGGCGGCCGCGACCCGAGCGGCGGCGCGGGAGGGGCCGTGGGCGATCTCGGGACGCGTCAGATGCCCCCAGTCGAGCGCCTGGTCCTGCCGGTAGTCCTTGGCGAGCGTGAGCGCGGTGACGGCCTTGGCCATCTCGTAGCCGAGGTAGAAGGCGTGGGAGGGATCGACGTCGGTGCGGCCGGCGGCCTGCAGGTCGTCGAACAGGGCGAACGGGTCGTGCGACTCGAGGTGCAGCCCGGCGCCGACGAGGTGGAGCTTGCCCCCCTCCGCGAAGATCCGGAAGTTGGGGTCGCGGATCGCCGCGGCCAGTCGGTCGAGGGCCTCGGGCCCGTGCTCCCGGGGCTTGCCCGAGCGGAGCGTGACCAGCCGCGGCTCGACGTGCTTGGGGAGCGTGCGATGGGTGACGGCATGCCAGGCGAGCCGGCGGGCCAGATCGCACTCCTTGACGCTCGAGGCCGCCCAGTGGATCACCTCGGTTGTGAGCACAGAGCGGATGCCCGTCTCCTGGCAGAAGCCGATCAGGAGCGTGTTGACGCCGGCCGAGTCGACGTCGGTGAGCTCGGTGAGGTTGCCGATGCCCATCATGATCTCGGCGTCGGGGTAGCGCCGGCGCACGTCGAGGTAGCGGCCCAGGCTGGCCGCGAAGCCGAAGCCGATCGGCTCGAGGACCGGATCGAGCCGGCAGGGCACGCCCGCCTCCCGCAACGTGGCGACCGTCGCGTCGAAGCCTTCGAGGGTCGCCGGGACGTCGGGCACCACCACCACCTCGCAGCCCCAATCGGCCGCGGCCGCGACGTTGGTGGAGTTCACGGAGAGCACGAGCGTGGCTCCGGCCCGCACGGCGGCCTCCACCTCGCGGGGCTCGAAGCTGTCGATCGAGACGCGGAAGCCCTCGGCCACCAGCATCCTGACGGCGTCGCCGACGCCGGCCCAGGAGTCGCCGGGATCACAGCCGACGTCGATTCGGTCGGCGCCGGCGGCGGCCAGCCGGCGGGCCTCGGCCAAGAGCGCGGCCTGCGAGAGCCGGGGGGCGTGGTTGATCTCGGCGATGATCTCGATATCGTGCCGGCCGTAATCGACGAGGTCCCGCGACTTCTGACCGAAGAAGTCGTCGAGGCCGCGGAGATCCTCGGGGCCCCGCTCGACCGGCACGGTCGTCACCTCGGCGAACGCCTCGAGCGGCCCGCGGCAGCCACCCGGGATGATCACGCGGTCGGTGCCGTCGGGAACCTCGAGCCGGCGGGCGATCCAGGGCGTGGGCATGAGCGCCGCCACCGTGATCGGCATCACCTGCACGGTGGCCTCGAAGCCGGCCCGGGGCGCGAGCCGCTCGAGCACCTGCCGCAGCGAGTGCTCGGCGAGCCGGCCGGTGACGAAGTGGATGCGTTGGCGGAGTGCGGACATCGGTCTGGTCGGGGGGGCGAGACCGGCAATTTATCACGGTGGGTATGATGGGGATCCCCATGATCCTCGAAGGCCTCGTCACCACCACCGATCCCGCCGGCGGCATGCACCTGGCCGCGATGGGGCCGACCGTGGACGACGCCGAGCGGCTGGCGGGCCGGATCGAGCGGCTCGTGCTTCGGCCGTTCCCCACGAGCCAGACCGCCGCCAACCTCGTGCGGTCGCGGGCGGGCGTGTTCCACGTGACCGACGACGTGCTCGTGCTCGCGCAGATCGTGGCCGGAGCGCTCCCTGGGCCGCCGCCGGCTCGGCCGGCCACGGCGGTCGCGGGCTTCGTGCTCGCCGACGCCTGCCGGGCCTGGGAGTTCGCGGTGGATTCGGTCGACGACTCGGCCCAGCGGCTGCGGCTCGAGGCCCGCGTCGTGGCCGAACACGCAGGGAGGCCGTTTCTGGGCTTCAGCCGCGCGGCCCATGCGGTGGTCGAGGCGGCGATCCTGGTCACCCGGCTGCACATCGCCGACGCCGCCGACGTCGCCCGCCAGTTCCGTGAACTGGCCGTCCTCGTCGAGAAGACGGGCGGGCCGCGGGACAGGGAAGCCTTCGACCTGCTCGCCGGGCGGGTGGCCCGTGGCCCGACGGTGGGAATCGGTTAGTCTGAACGCGCAATGTCCGCTGATCCCGCCATCCAGCCGACCATCGTCGAGGTTCGCACGCCGGCCAGGCTGCATCTCGGGATGCTCTCGTTCGGCGTGCCCGGCGTCCGGTCGTTCGGCGGCGTGGGCGTGATGGTCGATCGTCCCGGCGTGCAGCTGCGGGTGCGGCGGGCCAACCGTCTCGAGGCCCGCGGGCCCCACGCGGAGCGGGCCGTGAAGTTCGCCCGAGCCTGCATGCAGGCCTGGAAGTTGGGCGACGTCGGCTGCAGCATCGAGGTGACTTCGGCGCCGATCGGGCACGTCGGCCTGGGCAGCGGCACGCAGCTCGGCCTGGCCGTGGCGGCCGCGATGCGACAACTGTTCCGGCGGCCGACGCAGGAGCCGATGGCGCCGGCGCCGCCGCACCCGGCCCAGGAACCGCTCGAGGCGGATGACCACGACTGGGTGTTCGACACGCCCGACGCGATCGCCCTGGCTCGCGTCGTGGGCCGCGGCCGCCGGTCGAGCGTGGGGGTCTACGGTTTCAGTCGCGGGGGGCTGATCGTGGAGGCCGGCCGGCTCCTGCCGGCTGCGGGGGCGGCCGACGACGATGCCACCCGCGAGTTCTCGCCGATGGTCGCCCGCGTCCGTCTGCCGGCGGCATGGCGGTGTGTCGTGATCGTGGCCCGCGACTCGGCCGGTCTCTCGGGGCCGGCGGAGAAGGAAGCCTTCGGTCGGCTTCCCCCCGTGGCCGCGGAGATCACGGCGGAGCTCGCGCGGATCGCGCTCCTCGAACTCCTGCCGGCGGCCGTGGAGGGGAAGTTCGCCGAGTTCGCGGCCGCCGTGCGACGCTATGGCGACGTGGCGGGCCGGCCCTTCGCGGAGGAGTCGGCCAAGCTGCCGCACGCGCCGGCCACCACCCAGTTGCTGGAACTGCTCGGCGAACTCGGCATCGAAGGGGCCGCCCAGAGCAGTTGGGGGCCGACGGTGATGGCTTGCTGCCCGTCGCTCGAGGCAGCCGGAGAACTCGTCGACGCGCTCGATCGGCTCGGGCTCGCGAAGCATCACGACATCGTGATCGCGAAGTTCGACACGCAGGGCGCGCTGTTGCGGGAAGTCGGGTGACGCCGGGGAGCCCGGTTCCTCCCCAGGAGTCCGGTTCCGCCGGAACCGGATGTGAGTTGACGCCGCGTCGCGTGTGATCCGGTCACGGAGTGACCGGACTCCTGGGCCGGAACCGGGTCAGCGCGCGCGTGGCGTCGCGTGTGATCCGGTCACGGAGTGACCGGACTTCGGGCTCAGGCCGGCTGGGGCACGAGGCCGTACGCGGCGATCACGCG
>JBJTAA010000325.1:0-6203 GCA_046090525.1 Planctomycetota bacterium | reverse complement strand
GACCGTGGCCGGGGTGGCGTGGATGACCTTGCGGAAGCCCTCCCGCACGAGCCGCGGCAGCCATCCCGAGTGGTCGATGTGGGCGTGGGTGAGGACGACGGCCCCGAGCTGGCCGGGCGGCACGCCCAGGGGCTGCCAGTTTCGCTCTTGGAGCCGCTTCTCCCCCTGGAACAAGCCGCAGTCGAAGAGCACGCGGCTCTCACCCGCTTCGAGCAGGTGTCGCGAGCCCGACACCACGCCCGCCGCGCCGAGAAAGGTGATCCGTGCCATCGTGTCCCTCGCCTGCCGTGGCCTGGCCGCCGGTTTTTCTAGCGGCCCTGATCGATCCGCACCGCGCCCTGTCGGGTCTCGCCGGCCACGGCCAGTTCGCCCGCCGCGAACCTCACCGCCTCGAGCCAATGGCTCACGCCGCCGGCCTGGTGTGTCGAGGGAATGTACACCACGAGCAGGCCGCGGCCGTCCTGCCACCTGGTTTCGGTGACGGTGCCGAGGCGCTCGAGGCGGCCGGCAAGTTCCCGCAGGATCGGCCCCCGCGGCAGCGGCAGCCCGCCCAGCCGGGCATCCACGAGCCGGATTCCAAGTTGGTTCGGCTCCCTGAGGCTCACCTCGGCCTCGATCCAGCAGGTCGCCGAGAGCAGGCCCCGGCCGAGTCGCACCCCAGCCCGCAGGCGGCCGGGCAGGAACTCCACCCGCGGATCGAGGACGGCGACGGGCAGGATGTCGGCATGGTTCCTCGGCAGGTCGATCGCGAGCCAGGCGTTCACGTCCCGTTCGTCGACGAGGCCCTCCCAGCGGCCGACGCGGAGAAAGTCGGCGTGCATGGCGGAGACGGTCGTCACCAGCCGCCGCGCGGCTTGCTCGGCCACCGGGCCGCCGGCCGGGAGTCGCGCACGGTAGAAGGCGGGTGACCAGGCCGCCGCCCCGCCGAGCACGGCGAGCACGGCCACGAGCGACACCAGGAGCGGAAAAACAAACCGTCGCAGCCGGCCCGGGCGGGCTGGCTGCGACGGCTCGAAGTCGTCGTCGGGCGGGGGGATGATCGTTTCGGTGTCCACCTAGAGCAGTCTGCCTCGGATGCAGCCGGGCGGCAAACGCCGGCCCGGCGGCTAGCCGACCTGCCGAAGCAGCCTGGGGATCGGCAGCTCCGTGGCGGTGTCGATCGTCACGTCACCGATGAGATCGTCGTCGAGTTCGTCGCGGAGCACCCGCACGTCCGCCGGGGCCTCGATCCCGATCCGCACCTTGTCACCACTGACGCGCACGATCGTGACCACGACCGAATCACCGACTCGAATCCGTTCGTTCTGCTTGCGGGAAAGCACGAGCATGAAGACCTCCGTTGTCTGCTGGCTTGGAATGAATGGAATCAATGGAGCGGAGGAAGTGTACAAATGTCAAGATGGCCGCCGCGAGCTTGTTTCGCGAGCGGGAATCCCCGGCTCCGGCCGTCCCCCGGGCGACCGCCTCTCTTCCGGCCGCCGGCTGCGGGGCGACTCGCGGTCGCGACGCGGCGGGTTGGGGAAGATGTGAGCCGCAGGAAACATCGTCCGACGGGGCAAGGTTTCTTGCCTCGGCGGAAAAGTGCGCCGGCGAGTCGTGTTGTACCGACGGCGCCGGCAGCCAAGGTGATCCTGGTGGACACGCTCGCCGCCTCGACCGACCGTGGGGCAGGCTTCTAGCCTGCGACGCCGGCTCGTTCAGTCGTCCGCGTGAGCCTTGCCATGGGCCTCGTCCGCGGACGGTGCCGGTGCCATGAACGTCGCCAGATCGACCGCGGCCGCGGCGGCCACGTGGGCCTGGGCCTCTTCGATGAGTCGGCGATCGGCCGCGAGCAGGCGGGGATGGCTCTTGTGCACGCTCCGCATTCGCGAGGGGCTGCCGGAGACCAGGGCCAGCCGGGAGTCGATCTCGAGCGTCACTTCCGCCGGGATCGCGGCTTCGTCCTCGAGCCGCTCGTTGACCGCCAGCCGCGGGAAGGGTGGGATGCCGCCCGGATGGAGCAGCGCCTTGAGCAGGATCGCCGTGTCGGCGAATCGCCGGTAGGTGCCGGCCACGGCGGGCGACTCGGCGGCGGTGTGCACCACGCTGTACCGCACGCGCGGGCCGGCCAGGTCGAGCCGATTTCCCTCCTCCTCGAAGCCGGCCGTGAAGTCGGGGCCGCCGGCCCAGCGCACGAGCCGGTCATCGCTCGACCGCGCCCACTTGGCGAGCGACACACTCAGCCGCTCGAGCCGGATGAGCGGGATCTCGGTCTTCCGCGAGCCCGCCGGATCGATCACCACCACCCGCTCGCGGGCCGGATCGTGAAGGACGATCTCCACGAGCTTCATGCCGGCTGGATCATCCCCCTGGGGATGGTCGGCGGGCAGTTCGAGAAAATCCCAGGCCACGCCGGCGTCGAACAGAGTCAGGCTGCGGGCCACCGGCGACTCCCGCCCATCGGCGAAGAGTTCCGTCTCCACCCGCAGCGCCACCGGCGCCGGGAAGGGGGCCGGCTCGCCCGGCGTCTCGCCGCCGCAGGCCGCACCGGCGACGACGAAGAACAGGAGCATGCCGAAGAGATGCCGCACGGGAGAGCCTCCGGGGAACCTGGGGCGGGGAGGCTAGCAGGGGCCTGCCGGCGGCGAAAGCCCGTCTCGTCCGCGTTCGGCAGGCTGGAAGACTGCCCCACGGTCGAGGTACGACGCGTGCTGCACGGGACTTTCGGGGCGGCCGATCCGGGCCGGCGGTCTGATATCCTCCGGACCGACCGCGAGCGACATGCCCATGCGACGGATCAGTGCCGCCAGCCTCCTCCTGCTGATCGCGCTTCCCCTGGCCGGTGCCGAGCCCGAGTGGCCGCAGTGGCGGGGGCCCGGGGGGCAGGGGCACGCGCCGGCGGCCCACGATCTGCCCGTGACCTGGAGCGAGACGGAGCACGTCGCCTGGAAGACCCCGCTCCCCGGCCGCGGCTGGTCGAGTCCCGTGATCGGCGACGGCCGGATCTGGCTGACCACCGCCAGCCAGCGGGAGGCGAGCGGCGAGACCCAGGCCCAGGCCCTCGAGGGGAAGCGGATGGCGAGCCAACTGGCCGTCTCCAGCGCCGTCACCATCCGGGCGTTATGCGTCGATCAAGTGACGGGGAAGCTCCTGCACGACGTCGAACTCTTCACGATCGAAGACCCGCAGCCGATCCATAAGCTCAACTCGTTCGCCTCCCCCTCGCCCGTCCTCGCCGGTGGCCGCCTCTACTGCCACTGCGGCGACTTCGGCGCTGCCTGCGTCGACGCCGCGACCGGGGAGGTGCTCTGGCGGAATCGCGAGCTGCGGCTCAACCACGAGAACGGCCCCGGCAGCACGCCGGTTGTCTGGCAGGGCAAGCTGATCGTGCAGCTCGACGGCAGCGACGTGCAGTCGATCGCCGCCTATGACGCCGCCACGGGCAGGCTCGCCTGGCAGACGCCCCGCTCGGGCGAGCTCCGCGACGACCCGCAACTCAAGAAGGCCTACGGCACGCCGCTCGTCCTCGCGCTCGGCGGCCGCGACGTGCTCGTCTCGCCGGCGGCCGACTGGCTCTATGGCTACGACCCGGCGACCGGCACGGAACTCTGGAAGCTGAGTTACGGCGTGCTCGGGTTCTCGATCGTGCCCCGGCCGGTGGCCGCCGGGGAACTGCTCTTCATGAGCACGAGCTTCAACCAGCCGGAGCTCCTGGCCGTGCGGCTCGCCGGCGGGGGCGGGCCGCCCACGATCGCCTGGCGGGAGAAGAAGGGGGCGCCGACGATGTCGTCGCCCTTGGTGGTGGGCGATCTGCTCTTCATGGTCAGCGACAAGGGCGTCGCCAGTTGCCTCGACGCCGCGACGGGCGAGCCCATCTGGTCGGAACGGCTCGGTGGCAACTTCTCGTCGTCGCCCCTGTTCGCCGACGGCCGGATCTACGTCGGCAACCGCGACGGCGACACGTTCGTGATCCGACCCGGCCGGGAGTTCGAGTTGCTGGCCACGAACCATCTCGACGGCGGCATCTTCGCGACGCCGGCCGCGGTGGATCGCGCGCTCTACATGCGGACCGAACACGCGCTCTATCGGCTCGAAAAGCCGACGGGAGTCGGGCCATGACCGGGCTCCCATGGGGCGGGCCTGCAGCCAGCCAACCAACGCCCGGCACCCCCGCGCTCGCGGCCGCTCGCCTCACCCGGCGTGATCTGCTCGCGGCCGCGGCGGTCGCGCTGGCCGCCACCCGCACCGCCCACGCCGCCCCGCGCCGCCGGGGCATCCCGCTGGGATTCGACAACTTCGCCGTGCGGGCGTGCGGCTGGAACGCCCGGCAGCTCGTCGACCATGCCGAGGCGCTCCGGTGCGACTCGCTTTTCATCACCGACTTCGGGCCCTTCGAGGGCCGGCTCGACGACGCCTCGCTCGGCGAGCTGCGCCGCTATGCCGCCGACAAGGGCATCGGCCTCGTGCTCGGCTCATGGAGCATCTGCCCGACCTCGAAGACCTTCAAGCAGGATTGGGGCACGCCCGAGGAGCACCTCGCGCTCGGCATCCGCGCAGCCCAGGCGCTTGGCTCGCCCGCCTTTCGCGTGGTGCTCGGCAACCAGGAGGATCGCAAGGGCGCGGGGGGCATCGCGGCCCGGATCGCCGACACGCTCGCCGTCTTGCAAGAGGCCCGCCCGCGGGCCGAGGACGCGGGCGTGAAGATCGCCCTCGAGAACCATGCCGGCGACATGACGTCGCGGGAACTCGCCGGCCTCGTGACCGAGGCCGGGGGCGGCGTGGTGGGGGTGAACTTCGACTCCGGAAACGCCTGCTGGACGCTCGAGGACCCGGTGCGGGCCCTCGAAAACCTCGCCCCGCACGTGGTCACGACGAGCCTTCGCGACACCATGATCTGGTTCACGCCCGAGCCGGGAGCGGGCCCCGTCGAGGAAGGCGAACCTGCCGGCGTCACCTGCCAATGGGCGGCGCTGGGCGAGGGCTGCACGGACCTCGCCGCCTTCTTCGACCGCTTCGAACAGGCCTGCCCGGGCGTGGCCGTCCACATCGAGACGATCTCGGGCTTTCCCCGGCTCTTCCCGATCTTCGACCGCGACTTCTGGAACCTCTTTCCCGACAGCCGCGCCGACGAGTTGGCCGCGTTTCTGGCGCTCGCCAGGCGCGGCCGGCCGCTCGCGCCCTTCCGGCCCCCCGCGGGCGCGGCCAAGGCCGCCGCCGAGCGCGAGTATCAGCTCGGCGAACTCACCCGCAGCATCGCCTACTGCCGCGACGTCCTCGGCCTCGGCCTGCGGAGCTGAGCGTCGCCCTCACTCCAACTGGCCGTCCACGGCCAGCTGGTGGAAGTAGTGGGGCACCTTCGCCTGGTTCGCGAGTAACCAGTCGATCGTGGGCTCGTGCCGCATCGCCTTGCCGATCGCCTTGGCCGTGGCCTCGCGGTTGGTGCGGAACAGCACCTCCGGGTCGTAGGCCACGTCGACGATCGAGGGGTCGAGCCAGACCGAGACGATGATCCCCAGGTCGTTGGCCTTCTTCTTGGGGATGTCGCCGGCCCGCACGGCATCGAGCACGCCGTGGGCGATCGCCGCCTGCACCGTCCCCATCAGGATGTTCGTGTACTTCGAGTTGTTGACGGTGACCTTGCTCACCATCAGCGTGGCGGGCCGCACCTGGACGTCGGAGTTGAGGATCGCGAACACGCGGGAGTGCCCCTTGGTCTGGTCGCCGAGCAGGTTGGCGATCGCGTAGCCCACCGGCCCGTCGAGCTCGCCGATCACCACTTCCGGCTCGGCCGCGCTCCAGGCCTCGTCGGCCTCCACGAGCGCCTCGCCCGTCCGCAGGCCGATCCGGCCACCCGACACCTTGACCTTGCCCTTCGCCTCCCGCTTCTTCTTCGCCATGCGCCTGTGCTCCTGGAGTGTCGCCGGGGTCGCCCGCGGCACGGTCGGCGCCCAGCATAACGGCGATCGACTAGGCTGTGGCGTGCCGGGCGGCCGCTGCCGCCGGCGGCATGGAGAATGACCGATGAGCGGCTCGGCGGCCTGGGTGTTTCTCGTGATCGCGATCGTGGCGGAGGTGATCGGCACGAGTTTCCTGAAGGCCTCCGCCGGCTTCACGAAGCCGCTGCCGAGCCTGATGGTGGTGGCGGGCTACGGGGCGGCCTTTTATTTCCTGTCGCTGACGCTCACCACGATTCCCGTCGGCATCGCCTACGCCGTCTGGTCGGG
>JBJTAA010000324.1:0-3185 GCA_046090525.1 Planctomycetota bacterium | reverse complement strand
GTCCCAGCCCGTTCGCACGCTCGACCTGCGGACTGGCGGCTACCGCTACGAGGTGGTGGTCGACGCGGCGGCTGCGGCTGCGGCGGCACAGCCGGCCACGAAGCCGCTCGCCCAGGCCCACTGAAAGTTGAAGCCGCCGATCCGGCCGTCCACGTCGAGCACCTCGCCGGCGAGTTGGAGCCCCGAGCAGATGCGGCTCTCCATGGTCTCCAGCCGCACTTCGGCGAGCGGCACACCCCCGGCGGTGGCTTCCGCCACGGCGAAGCCGCGGTCGCCCGTGATCGGCAGTGGCGTGGCCGTGACGACCGCCACGAGCCGGCGGCGGGCCTCGCGGGCGAGGTCGCCGTTCGGGCTCGCATCCGCCTGCTCGCAGAGCGTGCGGGCGAGGCGGTCGGGGAGCCGCTCACGGAGCACGGCCAGGGCGCCGCGGCGGTGGCCATCCACGAGCAGCCGATCGAGCGACTCGTGGGCCTCGCCCGGCAGCCAGTTGAGCCAGAGCGTCGCGTCCGGGTCGGCATGACGGGCGACGAGCCAATGACGGCTCGCGTCGAGGATCGCCGGCCCGGAGAGGCCCACGTGGGTGCAGAGCGTGCTGCCGGCCGTGGCATAGAGCTTCTTGCCGGTGGCCGACTTGAGCGTCACCTCGGTCGGAAGCGTCAGGCCCGAGAGCGCGGTGATCCAGTGGTCGGCGGGCAGGACCAGCGGCACGAGGGCCGGCACGATCGGGCTGGTGACCGAGTGCCCGAGGCTTCTGGCGAGCGCGAGGCCCGTGCCGTCGGAGCCGCTCTTGGGCAGCGACTTGCCGCCGGTGCAGAGGATCACGCGCCGGGCGCAGAACTCCCCGGCCTCGCTCGTCGCGAGGAAGCCGTCGCCGGTCTTCGCGAGCGCCGTCACCCGGGCCGGATGCACGAGCCGCACGCCGGCCCGGGTCGCCTCGCGGACGAGCGCGTCGAGCACCGTCCGCGCCGAGTCGCTCGTGGGGAAGAGCTTGCCCGTCTCCTCGGTCTTGAGGTCCACGCCGGCGGCGGCGAAGAAGGCGACCGTATCCGCGACGCCGAACCGCCTGAGCACCTTGCGGATGGCCGCGGCCGAGCTGCCGGCGTAGTCGGCCTCGGTGACCGCGTGGTGCGTGACGTTGCAGCGGCCGCCACCGGCCACGAGGATCTTCGCGCCGAGCTTGCGGGCGGTGTCGACGGCGGTGATCGAAAGCGGCCGCCCGGCGGCGGCCGCGGCCCGGCCCGCCCAGGTGGCGGCGAAGAGCCCGGCGGCCCCGGCGCCGATCACGAGGATGTCGGAGGATTGGGCCACGGTCGGCAGGTGCTGGGATTGGTCGAGGGCCGCCGCCGGGTGCGGCGGGCGGTGGAACTCCTACGATACGCTGGCCACGCCCGGGATCGTCGCCCTCGCGTCCGGAGATTGTCCACGCCCCGCCGCCGCTCGGGCCGGGGCGGCTTTGGATCACCGCCGCCAGGACGGTACGTTGCACGCATGAAGCCGCTGCTCGTCCTCGACGTCGTCGGGCTCACGCCCGCGCTGCTTCGGCACACGCCCCGGCTGGCGGCCCTCGGCCAAGCCGGCTTCACCGCGACGCTCGGCACCGTCCTGCCGGCGGTCACCTGCCCGGCCCAGGCCACCATGCTCACCGGACGGCCGCCCCGTGACCACGGGATCGTGGCCAACGGCTGGTACTTCCGCGATCTGGCCGAGGTGATGTTCTGGCGGCAGAGCAACCGGCTCGTCGGCTGTGAGCATGAGAAACTCTGGCACGCGGGGAAGCGGCGATTCGGTGACGCCTTCACCACGGCCAAGATGTTCTGGTGGTTCAACATGCATGCCGCGGTGGACGTGGCCGTCACGCCCCGGCCGGTCTACCCCGCCGACGGCCGCAAGATCCCGAGCATCTACACGCAGCCGCCGCAGTTGAAGGGCGACCTGCAGGGAGCCCTCGGGCGGTTCCCGCTGTTCGAGTTCTGGGGGCCCAAAGCCGGCATCCGTTCCTCGGAGTGGATCGCGGCGGCGACGCGGCGGGTGATCGAAGACAAGCGGCCGACCGTCACGCTTTCGTACCTGCCGCACCTCGACTACGACCTGCAGCGGTTCGGGCCCGACTCGTCCCAGGCGGCCGTGGCCTGCGGCGAGATCGACCGGGTGGCCGGCGAACTTGCCGCGTGGGCCCTGGATCGGGGCCACACGGTGGTCGTGCTCTCCGAATACGGAATCACGCCGGTCCGCGACGGCGTGCACGTGAACCGGGCCCTGCGGCGGGCGGGGCTTCTGGCCGTGCAGGAGGTGGACCTGGGCTGGGAACTGCTCGACGCGGGCCAGAGCGCAGCCTTCGCCGTGGCCGACCACCAGGTGGCCCACGTGTATGTGCAGGCCCCGGCCCGACTCGCCGAGACCCGGGCCGTGCTCGAGGCGACCGAGGGGATCGCCGAAGTGCTCGGCCGCGAAGCCCTGGCCGATCACGGCCTCGACCACGAGCGGGCCGGGGAACTCGTGGCCGTGGCCGCCCCCGACCGCTGGTTCACCTACTACCACTGGCTCGACGACGCGCGGATGCCCGACTTCGCCCGCACGGTCGACATCCACCGCAAGCCGGGCTACGACCCCGTGGAGCTGTTGCTCGATCCCACGCTGCCGCTGCCGCAGCTCAAAGTTGCCTGGACGCTCGCCAAAAAGAAGCTCGGCTTTCGGACGCTGCTCGACGTGATCGGTACCGACGCGTCGATCGTGCGCGGGTCGCACGGCCGGCTGCCGGCCACGCCCCGGGAGGGGCCGGTGTTTCTCTGCACGGATCGTTCAGCCGCTCGTGAGCGGCTCGCCATGCACGAGGTGCGAGACGTGCTGCTCGACCTCGTGACGGGATGAGGCGGCACGGGGTTGCCCGTGCCATCTCGCCGGACGCTCGCTGCGGCCATCCTGGCCTGCGCTCGCTCGATGCTGGCTGCGCTCCGGCATCCTGCCTGCGCTTGCCATCAACGCCGCTCGATTGGCACGGGCAACCCCTCGTGTCACCGTGTGCTGCAGGGGGCGGGCGCGGGCTACTGCAGGCCCTTCAGATACTCGATCACGTCGAGAAACTCGGTCGGCGAGAGCGTGGCGGCCAGGCCCTCGGGCATGCTGCTCTGCTTGAGCTTCACCCGCTCCTCGATCGAGCCGACGGGAATCTTTTTCTGCTCCTTGCC
>JBJTAA010000323.1:0-2006 GCA_046090525.1 Planctomycetota bacterium | reverse complement strand
CGTGGCCCGCCGCGACGTGAGCGACATCGCCCAGCGGGTCGACGAGGTGGCGGAGGGCATGCGCCGCACCGACGAGACGATGCGGCAGCTGCAATTGCCGCCGGAGCTCGAGGAGATCGAGGAGCCGCCGGCGCTCCTGCGGGAAGAGGCCTGAGGGGAGCCGCGTACGAATAAAAGCCCCCCGGCGCGAGCCGGGGGGATGCCGCGCTCCATCACGTTGGGCATCGAGGCCCCGCGCCTGGAGAAGTGGCAGGCGTCATCCCCCTTGCTCGCGCAAGGGGGCTTGTATTCGGCTCCGCCTTCAGCGGTCGCCCTCGAACCGGCGGCTCGGCCGGCAGACGATGTAGCAGCCCAGGCCGATGAACAGGGCCATCAGGGCGTAGGAGAGGATGTATTTCGACATGCGTGCGGCGAGGGCAGGGGGGCGGTAGGATTTCGGCTCGCGTCCGCCGATTCCCGAGTGCCGGAGAGCCTACCACGCATGGCCACGAAGTCGAAACGCCCCGCCAAGGCCGCCCCCGCCAAGCTGCCCGCCGTCGATCTCAAGACGCGGAAGCTGATCGTGGCCCTCGCCGACGAGGTGGCCGTCGCCGCCGAGCGGAAGCGGGATCCGTGGCTCGACATCCCCGCCCGCAGCCTCTCGAACGTCCGCTTCAACAAGTCGCGGAAGATCATCGAGATGGGCGGGCAGACGAATCGCCGCCAGCTTTTCAACCTCTCCCAGGCCAAGAGCTACATGCAGACGCTGCTCGTGGCCACCGGCTGCAAGCAGCTCATCGACCAGCAGAAGACCACCAGCATCCGAGGTCTCTACTACCTCCTCAAGCACACGATCGAGGGCACCCGCGAGGAGACCTTCGCCACGCAGGAGGAGTGCGACCCGATCATCGAGGACCTCGAGGTCACCCTCGAGAGCCTGCGCGAGGAGCTCCACGTCTACGCCAGCAACCGCGGCGGCATGGTGGGGCCCATCACGCTCGTCGACTCGGGGGACGAAATCGACTGCTCCCGGATGGGCTCGGGCGGCTACTCGATCCCCTCGATCGTCGAGGCCGACGTCATCAAGTTCAAATCGTGCGACGCGAAGTTCATCCTCCACGTCGAGAAGGACACGGTCTGGCGGCGGTTCAACGAGGACAAGTTCTGGCGGAAGCACTCCTGCCTCTTGACCCACGGCGGCGGGCAGCCGCCCCGCGGTGTGCGCCGGATGCTCTACCGGCTGCACCACGAACTCAAGCTGCCGGTCTACTGCCTGCTCGACAACGACCCCTGGGGCTACTACATCTACTCGGTGCTCAAGCAGGGCTCGATCAACCTGGCCTACGAGTCGAAGCGGATGGCGATCCCCGAGGCCCGCTTCCTCGGCCTCCGCAGCCGCGACTACGACCGCTGCAAGCTCTCGCAGAGCGTGCAGATCCAGCTCAACGACGCCGACGTGAAGCGGGCCAAGCAGATCGCGGCCTACCCCTGGTTCGCGGGCAAGAAGGCCTGGCAGAAGGAGATCGCCACGATGCTCTCCAACGGCTTCAAGCTCGAGGTCGAGTCGTTGATCTCGAAGGACATCAGCTACGTGACCGACACCTACACGCCGGAGCGACTGGCGGAGGCGGACTGGCTCGACTGACGAGACGCGACGGCTCGGCATCCTGCCGACCGTCGCTTGGCCGGCCTCCGCCGGCTGGCAAGAACCCGGCCCTCCGGGCCTGGCGTCGGGCCCGCGCTGCGGTGGCTGTGGCTTCGAACCGGCTCGGCATCCTGCCGACCGTCGCTTGGCCGGCCTCCGTATCAGTAGCGGCGGGCATCTTGCCCGCCGTAGCCGGTCTTGCGTGGCGAATGGATTCCGCGGGCTGGAAGCCCGCGGCTACTGGCAGGCGTCCGGGCGACGACTCGCCGGCTGGAGGCCGGCCTCCGTATCAGGAGCGGCGGGCATCTTGCCCGCCGACGACGGCGTTGCGTGGCGAACGGATTCCGCGGGCTGGAAGCCCGCGGCTGCGGTCAACCTGTCG
>JBJTAA010000322.1:0-6310 GCA_046090525.1 Planctomycetota bacterium | reverse complement strand
CCGCCGCCGACCGGCTCCGCGCGGCGCAGCGGGATGCCGAAGACAACCGCCCTGGAGCCCGGGAGACGCTCGAGGGCCTGCGCCGGGTGCAGCGCCAACTGGCGACGAGCGTGCTCCTGGGGTCACCAGCGGAGAACTCGGCCGTTCGCCGCAGACTGGCGGAACTGGAGCAGGAGGAACGAGACCTGGTCGATTCCCTGGGCACTGCGGCGAACATGGGCCGTGACGAGCGAGACAACTGGGTCGAGCTCGATGCGATTCGGCAGCGGATTCCGCGCGACGCGGTGGTCTGCGACCTGGCGCGATTCCGCGCACGAAACTTCGCCAGCCGACAGCCGAAGGACGATTGGCAGCCCGCCCGGTATGCGGCCTGGATCGTTCCGCCGGCGGGTGCCGGTGACGTGCGGATCGTCGATCTCGGACCGGCGGCGGCGATTGACGAGGCCGTCACCGCGTGGCGGAAGATCATGCATGCCGCGCTCGGGCGGCAAGGCGGCATCGCGACCCAAGGGGAGGCCGCCGCCGAGGCCCGGCTGGCGGCGGCCGGCCGCGAGCTGGCCCGGCTCGTGCTCGACCCGCTGCTCGCCGCCATCGGGCCCCGGGCCCTCGAACTGATCCTGATCCCGGACGGACCGCTGTGGCTCGTCTCGTGGGCGGCCCTGCCGCTGGAAGACGGCCGCTATGCGGTCGAGTCGTTCACGATCCGTCACCTGGTTGCCAGCCGTGACCTCGTACCCCGCGAGCCTGTCGAGCCCGGGGTGCGGCACCTGCATCGGCCGCTGATCCTCGCCGCTCCCGATTTTGACATTGGTCCCGGGTCCGTGAAATCGAAGGCCGCCGGCAGGGACCGCGGCGCGAGCGGCGGCCGGCTGCTCCCTAGCGTCGCACCGCTGCCGGGCACCGAGCGGGAGGCGGAACTGATCGCGCCTTTGTTGGCGCGGGCCAAGAGCGGATCGGCCGACGTGGCCACGGAGGAGGACGCGACCGAGCGGCGGTTTTTGGCCACCGCCCGTCCGGAGGCCCTCGTGCTGGCGACGCATGGATTCTTCCTGGCAGGGCCGCAGGTGGCCACCGATGGTCTGGCCGCCAGCCTGCTGCGGTCGGCGGGCCTGCCCGCGGATGCGGCGCTCGACGCCGACCCGATGCTGGCCAACCCGCTGGCCCGCTGCGGGATCCTCCTGGCGGGGGCCAATGCCGCCACGCCCGCGGGCGATGGCGCCGACGACGGGATCCTGACCGGCTTGGAGATCGCCGGCACCGATCTGCGGGGCACGAAACTCGTGGTGCTCAGCGCATGCGACACGGCCGTCGGCACGGTCACCGACGGCGAGGGCGTGGCCGGCTTGCGGCAAGCTTTTCTGCTCGCCGGCGCCGGAACGGTGGTGGCCACGCTCTGGCCGATCCCCGACGCCGAGACCGTGGACGTGATGAAGGGTTTCTTCGGGTCGTTGGCCGGCGGGGCACCGCCCGCCCGCAGCCTCCGAGAGTCGCAGCTGGCCACGATCGCCAGCCGCCGCGAACTCCTCGAGGCCGCCCATCCCGCTTTGTGGGCCGCGTTCACCGTGACGGGAGGAGCGGGCCGATGACCGTTTCAGCCAACGGCGCTTCCCCCGCGGCTCCCGGGCCGGCCGCACCTCCGGCCGCGGTCCCACCGCCCCGCGTGGAGACCAAAGACGTCTACGCCCGCTCGATCCGCCACTTTCTCGCCCCGGTCGGGCCCCTGCTCGACGATCCCTCGGTGTCGGAGATCCTGATCAACGGGCCCGAGCAGATCTACTTCGAGCGGTCGGGGGTGCTCCACCCCTCCGAGATCCGGTTTCCCGACGCGGCCACGCTGTTCGCGGCGGCCCGCAACATCGCCGACTACGTGGGCCGGGAGATCGGCGGCGGCCGCCACAGCCTCGACGCCCGGCTGCCCGACGGCTCGCGGGTGCACGTGATCGTGCCCCCCTGCGCGCGGCAGGGGGTCTGCATCTCGATCCGCAAGTTTCGCCGCTCGGCCTTCTACCTCGACAAGCTCGTCGAATGGGGCACGCTCACGGCCGAGGCCGCGGAGTTTCTCCGGCTGGCCGTGCTGCTGCATCGCAACACCGTGATCTCGGGGGGCACCGGCTCGGGCAAGACCTCGCTGCTCAACGCGCTCTCCGCGTCGATTCCGGCCCAGGAGCGGATCGTGGTGATCGAGGACACCGCCGAACTGCAGCTGGCCCAGCCCCACACCGTCTCGCTCGAGGCCCAGCCGGCAGACCCCAAGGGCCGCGGCGGGGTGAGCGTCCGCGACCTGTTCGTGGACTCGCTGCGGATGCGGCCCGACCGGGTCGTCGTGGGCGAGGTGCGGCGGGGCGAGGCACTCGACCTGATTCAGGCGATGCTCTCCGGCCACACCGGCGCGCTCTCGACCGTGCATGCCAACACCCCCCGGGATGCGGCCATCCGGCTCGAGACGCTCTGCCTCATGAGCGACGTCTCGCTGCCGGCCCACGTGGCCCGGATCCAGGTGGCCTCGGCCGTGCACCTCGTGATCCAGATCGCGCGGCTCCCCGACGGCAGCCGGCGGATCATGGAGATCGCCGAGTGCCTGGGGCTCTCGCCGGACGGCCAGTATCGCTTCCAGGACCTGTTTCGGTTCGTCGGCGAAGGCCGCGACGCGGCCGGCAAGATCGTCGGCCGGCTGCGGCCAACCGGCGGCCTTCCGTCGTTCGCCGCCGAGGTCGATGCGCTGGGTTACCGCGACCGCGTCGCGCTCACGGCCGACCTGTTTCCCCTGCCGGAGGCCGCATCGCCCCCGCCCTGACGGCCGCGAGGCCGCTCGTTCCCCGATTCTGTTCCTGTTCCCGTGTTCGATCCCTTCGCCGTTTTGCCAAGGAGCTTGCCATGAACCTGTTGATCATCAAGGCCCTCGACTGCCGCGACCGTGCCCGTGCCGCCAGCCGCCGACTGCTTCGCGAGGAGCGGGGCGATGCGATGCAGTGGGTGATGGGGCTGGCCATCGCCGCCACGATCATCATCGCGCTGCTATCGCTCAGCGGGCCGGCCCTCGACTGGATCAAGAAGGCCATCACCGATTCACAGAAGTCCCCCCTCAAGAACTGAGCAGGAGCGAGCATGTCGATCACCGCTCGTTTAGTCACCGCACTGGTCGTCGGCCTCGTCGCCGCCGGCCTCAACGCGCTGGTCCTGTTGTCATCCTTCGGCGAGGGGGGCTTCGTCTCGCTCACGGCGGCCGTGTCGCGAGGCGAGCCCGTCTCGGAAGGCCTGCTGAAGCAGGTCGCCGTAAGGGGCGATCCGGCCACGGTTGGCCGATCGCTCGTGCCCTGGGAGAATCGCGGCCTGGTCCTGCAGATGCGGGCTCCCCGCGATTACGCGGCCGGCGACGTGATCCTCCAGCGGGACCTCAAGGAGGCGATCCGGCTGGCCACCCGTGATGGGTTGGAACTACTCCGGTTTCGGGTGATCGCCGTGGGGGATCGGTTCAAGCGGCAGTCGGCAGCCGAGGCAGAGCAGCTTTCGGGCGGTGATGGCAACTTCGTCACGATCGCCGTCAAGCAGCTTCCCGAGAAGTCGCTGCCGACCGGTGAGCCCGATGACGTGGTCAAGAGCCGGCGGATGGTTCGCCTGGTCACGCAGCGGGCTGCCGGCGGCCCGCCCGATGCCGCCGACCGGATCTACGGGGTGGCCGTGTTTCCCCGGGGCGAGCCGGTGGTGGACGCGACCGGCTCCGAGGGCCCGGAGTCGATCGAACTGCCGAAGGAAGACGAGATGCTCCTCACGGTGCCGCTGGAGGGAATCGAGAGCGTTCCGAGCGTGATTCTCGTGGGGGGCGACATCGGGTTCTTCATGCTCCCGGAGTATCCCTGAGGAGCGACGGCGTGGCCATGAAGGTCTTCTATTACAGCGTCGTCGATCCGCTCAAGCGGATGCTCGAGGTCGAGGGGGCCGAGCTCCGCATCGGCCGGGCCGCGCACAACGACCTCGTGCTCAACAGTCCGTTCGTGGCCGACGAAGCGGCGGTCGTTCGTCGCGACGGCGACGGGTGGGAGTTTCTGGCCCTCTCCCACCAGGCCATTCATCTGCCGGCCCGGACGCTCTATCGCGGCGACCGCTGGCGGGTGTGCGGCGAGGAGACGCTCCGGCTGCCGCCGTTCACGCTGGAGTTCGACCTTCCGGAGATCGTGGACCACACGGCGCGGCGGCTGGAGGCGATCGACCGCGAGGCCCAGGCCTTCACCCAGGAGGTGCACGCCGAGGTGTTGAGGCGGATGCGGGGGGAAGTGGCGGAGCGGCGGAGCGGCGAGACCGAACTTCGTGTCGAGCAGCTCAAGCGGTGGGAGGACGAGATCGCCCGCGTGGCAGGCGAGCAGGGATTGGGTCAGTCCGACCGCGGGCCGCTGGTCGATCACCTCGCCGGCCTCGCCCTCTGCAGCCAACTGATCGACCGGATCACGGCTGCCGCCGGGCCCGCAGGAAGCCAGCCACCGGGCCTCGTCAATCGGGCCAAGGGCTGGGCCCGGCTGGTGACTGCCAATGCCGACCGCGAGAAGGAGGCCGCCGCCACCGTCGGCCACCTCGCGGGCACGCTCGGCCTGGCCGCCGGCGACGACGTCCGCCGGCAGCTCGAGGTCGTCGAGCGGGATGGGCTGACCGCCTGGCGGAAGACCCAGGCGGAGGTGCATCCGGACTTCAAGCGGTACCTGGCCGTCCGGCATCTGACCAAGCAGGTCAAGGACCTGATCTTCGGCTACGGGCCGCTCGAGGATCTGCTGGCCCTGCCGACGGTGAGCGAGATCATGGTCGTGGACGCCGACCGCATTTATGTCGAGAAGGGGGGCCGGCTCGAGAACTCGGGCCGGCGGTTCCTTTCCGACGAGGTCACCGAGGCGATCATCGACCGGATCGTGTCGCTGGCCGGACGGAGCATCGACCGCAGCCGGCCGATGGTCGACGCCCGGCTGGCCGACGGCAGCCGGGTCAACGCCGTGATCCCGCCGATCGCCGCCTCCGGCCCCTGCCTGACGATCCGCAAGTTTCCCGCCCGCCGGCTCACGATCGGCGACCTGCTCCGGTTCGGCAGCCTCACGCCGGCCGTGGCCGCGTTCCTGGAGGCGGCCGTCCGCAGCCGCTGCAACATCGTGGTCAGCGGTGGCACCGGCACCGGCAAGACGAGCCTGCTCAACTGCCTCAGCGAGTTCATCCCCGACCACGAGCGGATCGTGACGATCGAGGACACCGTCGAGCTGCGGCTCCACAAGTCGCACGTGGTGCAACTGGAGACGAAGCCGGCCAACCGGGAGGGGGCGGGGGGTTACGCCATCCGTGATCTCGTCCGCAACGCCCTGCGGATGCGGCCCGACCGCGTGGTGGTCGGCGAGTGCCGCGGGCCGGAGGCGCTCGACATGCTCCAGGCGATGAACACCGGCCACGACGGCTCGCTGACCACGATCCATGCCAACTCCGCGGAGGACGTGACGCTCCGGCTCGAGGTGATGGTGCAGATGGCGGCCGACCTGCCGGTGACGAGCATCCACCGCCAGATCGCCACCGCCGTGGACTTGATCGTGCAAGCCGCCCGGCTTCGGGACGGCCGTCGCGTCGTCTCGCAGGTGGCCGAGGTGGTGGGCGTCGATCCCGATACCCACCGGGCGGTGCTGCGAGAACTGTTCCGGTTCGAGCCCGAGGTCGAGCAGCTCCGGCCCACCGGCCACCTGCCCACGTTCATGGCTGACCTCATGTCCCGCGGCCTGATCGACCTTGACGCCTTCTACCCTTGAGGCTGCGATGCTGCCCGTTTCACCTCTCGTCGTGTCGCTCGCCGCCGCCGCGGCCACGGGGCTCGCCGCGGCGCTGGCCGTCGGCCCGATCGTCGCGGCCTGGGACCGGTTCATGGCCTGGTCGCTCGCCGACCTCGAGCGGGAGATGGACGCCCTGCGAATCGACCGCAACGGCCTGGAGCGCTGGCTGCGGTTGTGGGGCTTGCTGGTGGCGGCCGTCGGGATCGGGCTGGGCGTCGTGCTCCGGTCGCCGGTGCTGGCCGTGCCCCTGGCGATCGGCGGGCTCGTGGCGCCCCGGTTTTGGCTCGGCCATCTGGTGGACAGCCGCCGCAAGCTGCTTCGGCATCAGCTGCCCCCCGCGCTCGCCGGCCTGGCCAACGCCGTGCGGGCGGGGCTGCCGTTGCCCGAGGGCATTGCCACGGTGGCCGCCGAGCTTTCCGAGCCGCTCCGCGGCGAGTTTCGCGGGATCGTCGCCGAGCATGGCGGCGGCCGGCCGCTGGCCGCCGCGATCGAGGATGTCAAACAACGGCTCGGGCTAGAGC